>NZLV01000064.1 GCA_002694345.1 Maricaulis sp. | reverse complement strand
GATCGACACCAGGACGATCACCGACGCCACGCCGATGATGACGCCCAGCATGGCCAGGGCACTGCGCAGGGCATTCACGCGCAGCGCAATCAGCGCAATACGAAGCGAGGCCATCAGATTCATGACCGGTCCTCCAGGATCTGGCCGTCTCGGAACACGATCTGGCGGCGGGCATGATCGGCCACCTCCTGCTCGTGTGTCACCAGGATAATGGTGATGCCTTCCCGGTTCAGCGTATCGAAAATACCCATGATGTCGTCCGAGGTCTGGCTGTCGAGCGCCCCGGTCGGCTCGTCGGCGAGCAGGATTTTGGGATCATTGACCAGCGCCCGGGCGATCGCCACGCGTTGCTGCTGCCCCCCGGACAATTGCGAGGGATGGTGGTCCGTGCGTTCGCCCAGCCCCACTTGTTCCAGCCGCGCCATGGCCCGGCGGCGCCGCTCTTCGGCCGGCACGCCGGCATAGACCAGCGGCAGGGCCGCATTCTCCAGCGCCGAGGTGCGCGGCAGGAGATTGAATTGCTGGAAGACGAAACCGATCGTGCGATTGCGGAAGGCGGCGAGCCGGTCCGCATCCAGTCCGGCCAGTTCCTCACCGGCAATGCGCAGGGAGCCGGAGCTCGGCCGGTCCAGCGCACCCATGAGGTTCATCAGCGTCGACTTGCCGGACCCGGACGTGCCCATGATGGCGACATAGTCGCCGGACCCGATATCCAGGCTGACCCCGTCCAGGGCCCGGACGGTCTGGTCCCCCATCGTGTAGGTCTTGACCAGGTCCCGGCATTCGATCAGTGCGCTCATTCGCGGACCTCGCGGGCGCGGGTCACCACAGCCTCGCCGGCGTCCAGATCGCCACCGACCACTTCCGTGGTCTGGCTGTCGGAAATGCCCAGGCGCACCCGGCGCTCTTCCAGCGTTCCATCGGCGGTTTCCACCCAGAGTGTGGCCAGGCGGGTTTCGCGCATCTCACGCATCATGGTGCGATAGCGATCCAGCTGCTCGGCATCGAGAATGGCTTCCATGCCGCGGGCGATCTCGGCCTGCATGCCGTCCCGGTCGAACTCGCCACCGGCCTGCGCCGCGGCGCGGGCCCGGCCCATCGCCTGCATGAAGACGCTGCGCGCCTGCTCCTGCTGGCTCTCGCTGAGACCCAATTCCTCGGTCAGGCGCGCCATCGGATCACCGCCCGGCCCGCCCCGCTGCGGACCACCGCCAGCGCCCGGGGCTTCGAGCGGACGGGAGCGGCCTTCCAGCGCCGGCGACGGACGGAAGCGCAGCGCGCCATTGCCCACGACCAGAACATCGGTGCGCTCGCCCGTGATGATATCCATGTTCGCCGTCATGCCCGGCAGCAGGCGCTGGCCCGGATTGGCGGCCGAGACGACAACCGTATAGGTCACCACATTGTTCAGGATTTCCGGCGAGAGGCGGATCTGTTCGACCCGGCCCGTCAGCTCGGTATCAGGATGGGCATCGACCGTGAAGCGGACCGCCTGGCCCCGCTGGATCTGACCGATATCGGCCTCGTCGACCTGGGCATCGATCTGCACCTGGCCGAGGTCCTGCGCGATGGTGAAAAGAACCGGCGCCGACAGGCTGGCGGCCACGGTCTGGCCGACATCGACCGCCCGGTCGACGACAACCCCGTTGATCGGCGCCCGGATCGTAGTGCGCTCGAGATCAATGCGGGCCCCTTCCAGCGTCGCATCACGTTGCGCCAGAACCGCTTGGGCATTGGTGATCTGGGCACGGGCCACGCCAAGCTCGGCCTGCGCTGCGGCCAGGGCCGTCTCGGCCGTATCCATCGCCGACTGGGCAACCGTGCCGCGGGCATGCAGGGTGACCATGCGGTCATATTCCAGC
This sequence comes from Maricaulis sp., assembly GCA_002694345.1. Classification (GTDB taxonomy): domain Bacteria; phylum Pseudomonadota; class Alphaproteobacteria; order Caulobacterales; family Maricaulaceae; genus Maricaulis. The sequence continues at coordinate 11,877 of NZLV01000064.1, read as the reverse complement.
TGGGCTTCGCGCAGATTGGCCTGCACACGCGCCAGGGAGGCGCGCTGCAATTCCAGGCTGGCAGCCGCCGTGGCGCGTGAGGCTTCCGCTTCGCGCACACGGGTTTCATAGGTCTGGGGATCCAGGCGGGCGATCACCTGACCGGCTTCCACCGTATCATTGTAATCCGCCATCAATTCGGAGATCTGCCCGGACAATTGGGAGCCGACCTCGACCGTGACCAGGGCACGCACGGCCCCGGATGCAGCCACGATCCGGCGAACATCCCCGGTCGACGCGGTTTCGGTCTCGATGACGATTTCCCCGGCACTGCCACCGGAGCGTCCGAACATCCACCAACCGGCAGCACCCAGAATGATCACCGCGGCAATGGCCGCCCACAAACGCTTGTTCTCAAGCATGCATATCCCCTTTGGCGGACGCCCCCGCAATCCGGCTCTCTTCCTGAGAACGCGCCGGACACGCGAATCCGTCGCCCGCATTGCATCCGGGTGGATGTAGCGCGCTGCCCGGGGAAAGGCTATGCAAAGACAGCCTCCTCAAGAGAGAGTTTTTGCGTGGACGAGTTTCAAGCCCTTCTTGCCGTTCCCGGCATGGGTCTGGCCCTGAAGGCCGCCCCCTTTGCCGGTGTGGCCATCTGGTTGCTGATCACGGTCAGCCTGTGGCGAGGCGGTTTCCGGGACCTGACCGAGAAAATGACCCGGCCGCGCTGGTCGGGCCGTGACCGGGTGCACGCGGTCATGATGCTGCCGGTCCGCGCCCTGTTGCTGGCGGGTGTGGCCGGTCTGGCGGCGGTGATGAGCCTGCTGGGCCTGTTGTTCAACGCCGCCGTCATCCTCAACCTGCTCAGCCTGATCAAGACGGGTTAGCCCGCCTCACCCATCGGCCAGCCACCCCCGAGCGCCAGGAAGATATCGACCTGGGCACTGGCCACCGCGGCCTGCGACCGCACGAGCGCTGTCTCGGCACTGGCCAGGGTCCGCTCCGCGTCGAGCACGACCACGAAACTGTCCGCGCCGGCCCGATAGCGCACCCGCGCCAGCTCTGCCGCCTCACGCGCCGCGTCCCGCGCCACTTCCAGCGAACGCTGGCGTTCACGCTCGGAGACAAAGGCCGCCAGCGCAGTCTCGGTTTCCTGCAGGGCGGTCAGAACGGTCAGGTCGAACCGGGCAAGCGCCGCATCGGCCCCGGCTTCCGCCGCCGCCAGACGCGCCCGCGAGGCGGACATGTTCGGGAAGGTCCAGCTGATCACCGGCCCCAGCGAGATCGACAGGCCGTCATCATCGCCCAGATCGCCGATATCCAGCGCGCTTGAGGATACCGATCCGCCCAGCACCACGCTGGGATAGAGACCGGCGGTGGCGACATCGACCCGGGCGGCCGCGCCGGACAGGGCATGTTCGGCCTGACGCACATCCGGACGGCGGGCAATCAGCGAACCGGCATCACCAGCCGCGATCGCCTGATCGAGAACCGGGATCCCGTCACAGGCAGGAATGGCGCTCCGCATGTCAGCGGGCGTGCGACCGGTCAGGGTTCCCAGCCGGAAGAAGGCGGAGGCCTGGGCCGCTTGCAGGCTGGGCAGTTCTGCCGCCGCGGTTTCCAGGGCGGAGCGGGCCTGGACAACATCCAGGCGCAGGCCCCGGCCGGCTTCATAGAGACGCTCCGTCAGCTGGTAGGACTGGCGGGCAATCTCGACATTCTCCGTGGCCACTTCGATCAGGGCCGCGCTGGCGCAATAGTCCGACCAGGCGCGCACCGTATTGGCGATGACCAGGATGTGCGCCGCGTCGCGGGCGGCTTCGGCTTCCAGGACGCTTTCGCGGGCGGCCGTCACCGAACCCCGGACCCGGCCGAAGAAATCCAGCTCATAGCTGACATCGAGACCGGCGGAATAGGCATCGCTCTCCAGCGCAGAACCACCTGTCTGCGATGGCTGGCGCGTATAGCCGCCGGAGGCGGACACACCCGTCTGCGGCAGCAGCGCCGATCGCGCTTCACCCAGACCGGCCCGGGCCTGCTCCAGATTGGCGCGCGCCACGGCCAGGCTGGGATTGGACGCCAGGGCATCCTCCACCAGCTGCGTGATCGCGGCACTGTCATAGAGCGACCACCACACGGCGTCCGGGGCCGTATCCGTGAGCACATCGGCACGGGTGGCCAACAGGGCTTCGCCGGACAGATCGGCCAGGCGCGAAGTCGTGTCATAGCCCGGCCCGGTCGTCGCGCAGGCCGTCAGGACACTGGTCCCCAGCAGGAGGGGCAGAAGCGGTTTCATGAAGCGTGTCATGCTTGGTCTCCTTGCGATCCGTCAGACCCGTCTGCAGACGGTCCCTGGGGCAAGAGGCGAGAGATGATCCGGCCGATCACATAGAAGACCGGCGTGAAGAGAAGGCCGAACAGCGTCACCCCGATCATGCCGGAGAACACCGCGATCCCGATGGCCTGTCGCATTTCCGCACCGGCGCCATGAGCAAAGGCCAGCGGCATCACCCCGAAAATGAAGGCAAACGAGGTCATCAGGATCGGACGCAGGCGGATGCGCGCGCCCTCGACCGCCGCTTTTGACGGGGTCAGACCCTGTTTCTCCTCGGCTTGTTTGGAGAATTCCACCAGGAGGATGGCATTCTTGGCCGCCAGGGCGATCAGGACCACCAGACCGACCTGGGTCAGGATATTGTTGTCCAGACCGGCCAGATTGATGCCCAGCATCGCGGCCAGCACACACATCGGCACGATGAAGATCACCGCCCAAGGCAAGGTGAAGGCCTCATACTGAGCCGCCAGGACCAGGAAGACGAAGACCACGGCAAACACGAAGACGATCATGCCGGAATTGCCCGCCGCCTTCTGCTGATAGGCGATCTCGGTCCATTCATAGCTGACCCCTTCCGGCAGGATCTGGGCGGCCAGCTCTTCCATCGCGGCCAGCGCTTCGCCGGTCGAGACCCCCGGCGGGGTCTGACCCTGGAGCTCGATCGCCGGGAAGAGGTTGTGGCGCACCACCCGGACCGGACCGGTATCATCAATGATCCGGGCCACGGCGGACAGCGGCACCATCTCGCCGGAACTGGAGCGGACCTGCAGCTGGCCGACATCGGCGGCCTCGTCCCGGAAGGGCGCATCGGCCTGGGCCGTCACCCGCACCGTCCGGCCAAGGAAGTTGAAGTCATTGACATAGGTCGAGCCGAGATAGGTGCCCAGCGTGGCATAGATCTCGGACGGAGCGACGCCGAGCTGGAAGGCCCGCTCCCGGTCGACATCCACCCGCAGGCGCGGCGAGGACGTGTCGAACGTGGTGTAGACTTGGCTGACCCGGCTTTCCTGCGCCGCGGCCCCCATCATGGCATAGGCGACCTGCTGCAGCTCCTCGAAGCTGCGGCCATCGCGGGCCTGCAGCATCATCTTGAAGCCGCCACCCTGGCCCAGACCGCGCACGGACGGCGGCGCAATGATGAAGCCGCTGCCTTCCGGAATGGCCTGGTTGATGACACCGGTCAGGCGACCGGCCAGCGCCGTGGCGCTCATGCCCGGATGACCTTCGCGTTCCTCGAAACTGTCCAGACGGATGAACATCAGGCCGGCATTGGAGGCCGGGGAGAAGGTCGCCCCGTTCATGCCCGCCAGCGCCACCAGGGAATCGACACCCTCGGTTTCCAGCAGCGTGTTCATCGCGATGGTCACCACGGTATCGGTCCGGGCCAGCGAGGCACCGGGCTGCAGCTGGATGACACCGATCAGGAAGCCCTGATCCTGCTCCGGAATGAAGCCGGTCGGCGTATCGGTCAGGCGCCAGCCGGTCACGGCCAGCAGACCGGCATAGGCGATCAGCATCATCACCAGCACGCGCAGAAGCCGCGCCACCAGCAGGGAGTATTTCTCCGAGATCCAGTCGAAACCGGAATTGAAGGCCCGCGAGAAGATCCGGATCGGAGCCATCCAGGCCGGACCGGTCTTGTCATCATCCGTCTTGTGCGGCTTCAGCATGAGCGCGCACAGGGCCGGCGACAGGGTCAGCGACACGACCAGGGAGATCAGGGCTGCCGACGCGATCGCAACGGCAAACTGGCGATAGAAAATCCCCGGAATGCCCGGAATGAAGGCAGTCGGGATGAAGACCGAGACCAGGACGAGCGTCATGGCGATCAGCGCGCCGGAGACTTCCGTCATGGATTCCCGGGCCGCCTCGCGGGGCGAACGGCCCTCGCGCATCAGGCGCTCGACATTCTCCACCACGATGATGGCATCATCGACCACGATGCCGACAGCCAGCACCAACGCGAACAGGGACAGGGAGTTGATCGAGAAGCCCAGCGCCAGCTGCACGGCGAACACGCCGATGATCGACACCGGAATGGCCACGATCGGGATGAAGGCGGCGCGCCAGTTCTGCAGGAAGATGACCACCACCAGCACGACCAGGAAGACCGCCTCGATCAGGGTGTGCTGCACGGCCGACACGGATTCCTCGACGAATTCGGTCGGGTTGTAGGGGATCATGTAGTCGACACCGGCCGGGAAATTCTCCGACGCGGCCTCGACCGCTTCCAGCACGGCGGAAGCGGCTTCCAGGGCATTGGCGCCCGGCTGCTGCACGATGGCCATGCCGACACCCGGCTGGCCGCCGAAATAACCGTTCACCGAGAAATTCTCGCCGGTGATCTCGACCCGCGCCACATCGCGCAGGCGCGTCACCTGACCGTCCAGGCCACGCTTGATCACGACATTCTCGAACTCGTCTTCCGCGATCAGGCGGCCCTGGACGGAGATCGGGATTTCAAACGGCGCCGGAGACGCGTCCGTGAAGGGCGGCTGGCCGAGGCTGCCACCGGCGGCCTGGATGTTCTGGGCACGCAGGGCGGCGACGATATCGCTCGCCGTCATGTCATTGGCAGCGGCCCGCTCCGGGTCGATCCAGACCCGCATGGAATAATTGCCGCTGCCGAAAATCTGGACATTGCCGACGCCTTCCAGGCGCAGCAACTGATCGCGCAGGACCGAGTTGGCGTAATTGCCCAGATAGGCGCGATCCACGCTGCCATCATCCGAACGCAGGGCCACGATGAGCAGGAAGCCGGCGGATTCCTGGTTCACGCTGACACCGGTCTGGCGCACCTGTTCCGGCAGGCGCGGTTCGGCGCGATTGACCCGGTTCTGGACCAGGACCTGGGCCGTATCCAGATCCGTGCCCGGCGCGAAGGTCACAGTGATGTTGACCAGGCCGGAGGCCGTCGCCGAGGAGGTCATGTAGAGCATGTCCTCGACGCCGTTGATTTCCTGCTCCAGCGGCGCCGCGATCTGTTCAGCCAGATCTTCCGCCGTGGCACCGGGATAGCTGGCCGAGACCGAAATCGTCGGCGGGGCAATCTCCGGATACTGGGCCAGAGGCAGGGAGGGATAGGCGAACACGCCCATCAGGGTGATGAAAATCGCCACGACCCCGGCAAAGATCGGTCGGTCGATGAAGAAATGGGACAGCCGCATGGTCAGGGCTCTTTTCTCAGTCGGAATGCGGGAAAAATGGCCCGGACCCTAAGGGCAGTGGGTCCGGGCCGAACGGTCGATCGGTTCCGGGGGGCAGGCTGGGCCGATCGCCGTGTTCTGCTTAATCGGTGACGCGTGCCGTGCCGGCGGGACGGTTGAGCGAGGCGGTCACCTCACCCACAGCCGCTTCCCGCTGGATCTGGCCCGGACGCGTGGTCACGGTGACACCGGGACGCACAGCCTGGAGGCCACCGATGATGACGCGGTCCGACGGGTTCAACCCGGCCGCGATGACCTGGAGATTGTCGCTCGTCGGCCCCAGCGTGACCTGGCGCGGCACCACGGTGTCACCCTCGCCCACCACGTAGACGAGACGGCGCGTGGCGTCGGCGACGATCGCCGTGCGCGGCACCAGAAGCGCATCATAGGGCTCGGACCCGCGCACCCGGATCGTGCCGATCATGCCCGGGCGGATGAAACCGTCCGGATTGGCGATCTCGGCGCGCATCAGGATCGTGCCGGAACCCGGCTGGATCTCATTGTCGACGAAGACGATCTCGCCGGTCCGCGAATACCCGGCCTCATCCTGCAGGCGCACTTCCACCGGCGCGCCCTGGCCCGTGCCGCTAGAACGCTGATAGCGCAGCAGCACGCTTTCGGAGGCATAGAAGGGGAAGTAGAGCGGATCGGAGCTGACAATCGTGATCAGCGGATCACCCTGGGCCGTGCTGCCTTGGACCAGATCACCCGGATCCACCGTCCGTGCGGACAGCTGGCCGGAGATCGGGGCCCGGATCTCGGTGAATTCGAGGTTCAGGCGGGCCGCCTCGGCATCAGCCCGGGCCGTCGCCAGCGACGCGCGGGCATTGGCCAGGGCGGTCTGGGCCTGTTCCAGGTTTTCCTGCGACACGGCATCCACGGCGCGCAGCTCCTCGGCACGCTGCAGATCGGCCTCGGCCTGACGAGCAGTGGCCTGCGCCATCTGGGCGCGACCGCGCGCGGCCTGATAGGCCGCCTCATAGGGCCGGCGGTCGAGCGTGAACAGCAGCGCGCCGGCCTCGACGGTCTCGCCGTCGCGGACATGCACCTCTTCCAAATAGCCGCTCACACGCGCCCGGATGGACACGTGCTGGGGCGACTCGAACCGGCCGGTGAATTCATCCCAGTCGGCGACTTCCTGGACGAGCGGATTGGCCACTTCGACATTGGGCAGACGCTGCTGGGGCGCCGCCGGTTCGGCATCACCCGCGCTGCAGGCGGACAAGGCGACAGACGCAAAAAAAGCGCCGCACAGCGCGGCGAAACGGTAAGGCATGGGGAGGAGCCCTTGATTGAATGTCAGAGCGCCGGCGACGGGGCTTATGCCTCTATGTCATCGGCGGATGACTTCCATTTGACATTCACTCGCAGTGATGTCAACAGTTGATGACAAACCATGATCACAAAAGATTTCGGTCGATGAAAACACCACCGGCAACAGCCCGGGCGAGGAATGCAGAGGCGACACGCTGCGCCATTCTCGAAGCGGCCAGAGACCGCTTCGCCCATGACGGATATGACCAGATCGGCATCCGCGAGATCGCGGCCCTGGCCGGCGTGGATTCAGCGCTGATCTCGCGCTATTTCGGCTCCAAGGCGGAATTGTTCGAGCGCGTGCTCGAAACCTCCAAGAAGTCCGACCTGCTGGAAGGCGGGGCTGACGGGCTGGCCCGCCGCACGGCCGAGCACCTGGTCGATGAAGGCGGGGCGGACAAGCCGCTCGACGACCTGCTCCTCCTGCTCAACTCGGCCGCCTCCCCGGTGGCCGGTGACATGGTCCGCCGCTCCATCAACCAGCGCTATAACGAACCCATGGCCGCCATGATCGGCGGCCGCGACCCGCTCTTGCGGGCCCGCCTGTTCGGATCCGTGCTGATGGGCCTGATCATCTCGACCAAGATCCACGGCGACGCTTTCATCAACGCGCTGCCGCGCGACGCCATGATCGCGCGGCTGACCCGTCTGATCGAGGAAGCGATCGCGGAGACCTAGCCGCCGCGCGTGTGCACCACGCCGCCGTCGACGGTCAGCGTCGAGCCCACGACATAATCCCCGGCCCGCGAGGCCAGGAAGATGGCCGCACCCGCCATGTCCTCCGGCGCCCCGATACGGCGCGAGGGGATGTGCTGGGCCACGGCGTCGGCATGATCACGCGCCACCTTGTTCATCTTGGACGCAAACGCCCCCGGCGCGATCGCCGACACGATGATGTTCTGCGGTGCCAGTTCCAGCGCCATCCGCTTGGTCAGATGGATCAGGCCGGACTTGGAGGCGGCATAGGAATAGGTCTGCATCATCGAGACCGACTGACCGTCAATCGAGGCAATATTGATGATCTTGGCCGGCTGTTCCGGCGACGAGGCCGCCTTCAGCGCACCCAGCAGGGCCTGAGCCAGGAAGAAGGGGGATTTCACATTGAGATCCATCACCTTGTCCCAGCCGCTTTCCGGAAACTCTTCCAGCGGCGCACCCCAGGCAGCCCCGGCATTGTTCACCAGAATGTCCAGCTTGCTTTCCTTGGCGAGGAATTTCTCGGCCAGGCGCTTGGCCCCATCGGCTCCGGACACGTCTTCCGGCAGGGGGATGCATTCGCCGTACTGCGACAGGCGTTCCGCCGTTTCAAAGCAATCCTCTGCCTTGCGCGAGGAGATATAGACTTTCGCCCCGGCCCGCAGATAGCCCTCGGCGATCATCTCCCCGATCCCGCGCGACCCACCCGTGATCAGCGCCGTGCGCCCTTCAAGCGAAAACAGATTTTCCATGGTCAAAGACCTCCCGCTGGCGATTTTCTTGATCAAACGGGGTAACGGGCCGCCGGGCGCGTGTCGAGGTCCCGGTATGCTGAAATGCGCAATTTTCAGCGTTTTCCGGAGGATTTTCCCGGTCCCGGTTCGTGCATTTGGACACGATTTCCGGGTCGTTCGTAACATTACAGGTATTTTACTTCCCCCTCACCTCCCGCCCGTTGCACTTTGCGGCCACACGCATGCGAGGTGGGAGAAACCAATGACCCGTGTCTTTTCCGCGGCACTTACCGCTGCGCTGGCCTTTACCGGCCTGGCGACGGCGCAAGTGCCCGATGTTGATATTCCCTATGAGAGCTTCCAGCTCGAGAACGGCCTGACGGTGGTGGTCCATGAGGACCGCAAGGCACCGATCGTGGCCGTGTCGATCTGGTATGGCGTCGGCTCGGCCAATGAGCCGGCCGGCCGCACCGGTTTTGCGCACCTGTTCGAACACCTGATGTTCAACGGGTCGGAGAACTACAACGACGATTATTTCGGACCCTTCGAACAGGTCGGTGCGACCGGCATGAACGGCACGACCTGGTTCGACCGCACCAATTATTTCCAGACCGTGCCGACGCCGGCCCTGGAAATGGCGCTGTGGATGGAATCCGACCGCATGACCTACCTGCTCGGCGCCGTCGACCAGGAACGCCTGGATGAGCAGCGCGGCGTTGTGCAGAACGAAAAGCGCCAGGGCGACAACCAGCCTTACGGCATGGTCGAATACTCCCAGCTGCGCGCCCTCTTCCCCGAAGGCCACCCCTACGCCCACTCCACGATCGGCTCGATGGACGACCTGTCCGCCGCCTCCCTGGAAGACGTGCAGGAATGGTTCGGTCAGTATTATGGCGCCTCCAACGCCGTTCTGGTCCTGGCCGGTGATATCGATGCTGAAGAAGCCCGCCCGCTGGTCGAGCGCTATTTCGGCGATGCCCCGGTCGGACCGCCGCTGGCCCGCATGGACCAGTGGATCCCGGAGCGCGAATACGACACCACCGAAGTGATGTATGATGATGTGCCGCAGCCGCGCATCTATCGCACCTGGGTCGTGCCGGGCCGCATCACGCAGGAACGCGCCGAACTGGAAGTCTTCGCGACTGTCCTGGGTGGCGGTCGCACCTCGCGCCTCTATCGCGACTTTGTCTTCGATCGCCAGGTCGCCACGCGTGCCGTGGCCTTTGTCGAGGAACACCAGCTGGCCAGCCAGTTCCATATCGAAGTGACGCTGAACCCGGGCGAGGATGTCGCCGCGGCTTCGGCCCGCATCGATGAAATCCTGGGCGAACTGCTGGAAGAAGGCCCGACCGAGGACGAACTGGACGCCGCGCGCACGCGCATGAATGCGTCCACCATTCGCGGTCTGGAACAGATTGGCGGCTTTGGCGGCAAGGCCGTCGCGCTTGCCGAGGGCCAGCTCTATGCCGGTGATCCGGGCTTCTGGCGCACCAATCTGGAGCGCATGAACAATGCCAGCGCCGACGCGATGACGGCCACGGCGAATGAATGGCTCACCACCGGTTCGCACCAGATCAATGTCCTGCCGTTTGGCGAGTATGCCTCGGTCGAGACCGATGCCGACCGCTCGGCCCTGCCCGTCGTGGACACCACGCCGGACCTGGTCTGGCCGGAGGTTCAGACGGCTGAACTGTCCAATGGCGTCGACATTGTCTTCGTGCGCCGCGACGCGGTTCCCGTTGTCGAGATGCAGATGGTCTTCGATGCCGGCTATGCCGCCGACAGTGCCGAGGGCGGCGCCCTGGGCCTGAACTCCTTCATGATGGACATGCTGGATGAAGGCGCCGGTCGCATGGATGCGCTGGAGATTTCCGCCGAGGCCGAGCGCCTGGGGGCCAATCTTTCCACCAATGCCAGCCTGGACCTGTCGACGGTGACCCTGTCGGCCCTGGCCAGCAATCTTCAGCCCTCGCTGAACCTGATGGCGACCATCATCACCGATCCGACCTTCGCGGATGCTGATATCGAGCGCGTGCGCGAGCAGACGCTCAACGGCATCCGTCAGGAAATGGCCAATCCGATCGCCATCGCCCTGCGCACCCTGCCGCCGGAAATGTATGGCGAAGGCCATGCCTATTCGGTGCCCTTCACGGGCTCGGGCACGCCGGAAGCGGTGGAAGGCTTCACCCGTGAAGCCCTGGTCGCCCACCAGCAGACCTGGCTGCGTCCGGACAATGCCACCCTCTTCATCGTCGGTGACACGACGCTGGAAGAGATCACGCCGATGCTGGAACGCGCCTTCCGTCGCTGGGATGCGCCGTCCACACCGCTGCCGGTGAAGAATATGGGCCAGGCGTCCAATTCCGGTCAGCCGCGCGTAATCATCGTGGACCGTCCGAACTCGCCGCAATCGCTGATCCTGGCCGGCCTGATCGGTCCGGAAGGCACGGTCGACAATCCGGAGGTTTACTCCGCGATGAATGACGCCATCGGCGGCTCCTTCTCGGCCCGGGTCAATATGAACCTGCGTGAGGACAAGGGCTGGTCCTATGGTGCCCAGACCCTGCTTTGGGGCGCTCGCGGCCAACGTCCGTGGATCGTCTATGCGCCGGTCCAGACCGACCGCACCGCGGACAGCCTGTCGGAACTCCTGCGCGAGTTCACGGAATTCACCTCCACCAACCCGGCCACCGAAGCCGAGCTGGAACGGTCGGTGAACAATTCCACGCGCTCCCTGCCCGGTCAGTTCGAAACCGCCTCCGCCGTCCGCGGCTCGCTGGTTTCCAGCTTCAATTACGGCCGTGACTGGAATTATCCGGCCACGCTGACCGAGCGCTATCGCGCCCTGGAACTGGGTCCGATCCATGAGGCTGCCGAGGACGTCGTCAACACCGACAACCTCGTCTGGCTCATCGTCGGCGACGCCGCCGTCATCGAGGACAGCATCCGCGACCTCGACATGGGCGAAATCGAAATCCGCACTCTGGGCCAGTAAGGCTCAGCACCAGGCAGAAGCAGAAAAGGGCGCTCCCACCGGAGCGCCCTTTTTTGTTTGAGAGGAAGATCAACACCCCCTTCTCCCCGGGGAGAAGGTGCCCTGAAAGGGCGGATGAGGGGGAACGGCGAGGTCCTCGCGATTGCCTGCAACCACCGGGATTTCCCCCTCTCCCGGCGCATGCGCGCCACCCTCTCCCCAGGGAGAGGGAGTATTCTTTCTGCCCCCGCTCGCGGGGGAAGTGGGCCGAAGCAGCGCTTCGGGTCGAAGGGGGCGCCCGCCCAAGGCGGGCGTGGACCTCACTTGGCGCCAGCACCGCCGCGCGTTGCGCGGCGCCCCCTCCGCCTCGCAGCCTCGGCACCTCCCCCGCACGGCGGGGGAGGAAAACTTATCCCCACCCTGAAAACCTGTGAGACACTTTCCTCGACTTCCGGGAAGAGAGGCGCGAGCTCAGTCCCTTGTGCCCGGAGGTGTGCGGAGCCTGTCCGCGCGAGGGGGTGACATCCCGAGCTCCGGCAGGGCCATCGCCCGGGGCACACGGCACAAGGTCACGACCGTGCTGGCACCCAGGCGGTTTCGGTGCGTCGCCCGCAAGGGAAGACGATCAAATCTCCG
>NZLV01000063.1 GCA_002694345.1 Maricaulis sp. | reverse complement strand
TGCGGCCGGATATCGATTTCCGCCTGCTGTCAGCGGGCACCGCGCACGACATTCCGACACGTGATGGAAAATCCATGCGCAGCTACCTCACGCTGCCGCGGGGACGGGGCAAGAGCAACCTGCCACTCGTCGTCATGCCCCATGGTGGCCCATACGGCGTTCGCGACACGCTCGAATACGACGATTGGGTCCAATTGCTCGCCAATCGCGGTTATGCCGTACTCCAGCCCAATTTCCGGGGTTCCTGGGGCTATGGACGGGATTTTGTCACCGCCGGCCACCGCCAGTTCGGCGGCACGATGCAGACCGATATCGATGACGGGGTCGATCAGCTGATCGCGGCGGGGCGCGTGGACCCGGACCGCATCTGCGTGGTCGGGTTCTCCTATGGCGGCTATGCCGCGGCGATGGCCGTCCTGACCTCGCCGGACCGCTATCGCTGTGCCGTCTCGGGGGGCGGAGTCTACGACTTGCCGGCGATGATCGAACATTCCGACGGCGTGGGAGACAGTGTCGGGGAATACTGGCGCGAATTTATCGGCGATCCGGATGACCCGGCGGACCTGGAACGCCTGCAGGCGACGTCACCGGAATTCCTGGTTGATCAGCTGACCCGTCCCATCCTCGTCTATCACGGTCATGACGATGCCATCGTCCCGCTGCGCCAGGCGCGCGGTTTTGCCCGTGAACTCCGGCGGGCCGATGCGCCCTATGTCCTGATCGTTGATGATCAGGTCGGGCACAATTGGGGCCGGGACGAGCACACCTATCGCCGCATCATGGGCAATATCCGCGACTTCCTCGCGGACGCCATGGATGGCAGCCTCGACACATTCGAGCCTGATGAAAGCGAAGCGCCGGACGAGGACTAGCGGCTGCAGACCGGGCAGGCCGGGTCTTTCGCGAGTTTCACGGTCCGGCTGTCCACGCCCAGCGCATCCAGCAGGAAAATGCGGCCGTCCAGTGTCTCGCCTGCGCTGCAGATGTGCTTGATCGCTTCCAGCGCCATCATCGAGCCGATCACGCCGGTGAGGGCGCCGACAATGCCGACGCGGGCGCAGGTTTCCGCATCCGGCGGGACCTCCGGTACCCAGCAGCGATAGCAGGGGGCATCGGCTGATGCGTTGAACAGGGAAACCTGTCCGTCCCAGCGGCCCACCGCGCCGGAGATCAGGGGAATGCCCAGCGCCCGGCTGGCGGCATTCACGGCAAAGCGCGTCTCGAAATTATCGCATCCGTCCAGCACCAGATCGGCGCCTTCGAGCAGGGACTGGGCATTGGGGGCGTCCAGAGCCGCCGTCACGGCGGTCACGGCCGTACCCGGATTGAGCGCGATCAGGGCTTTGGCCCCGGTCTCGGCCTTGGACAGGCCGACATCCTGCGTCCGGAACAGGATCTGGCGCTGCAGATTGTCCAGGCTCACATGGTCTGGATCGATCAGTGTGAGGCGGCCGATCCCGGCAGCTGCGAGGTAGAGCGCCGCCGGCGCGCCCAGTCCGCCCGCCCCGATCAGGACGGCATGCGCCTTCGATAGGGCTTGCTGGCCCGGTCCGCCGATCTCGCGCAGCACGATGTGGCGCGCGAAGCGTTCGATATCGATCTCGTCGCTCATGTCTGACAGGTGCGCCATCTTGTGGTTTGGTTCAAGCGCCAGGATGGGGTCTGTACAGCCTGGAAGGGCGTGATAGCGTGTTCGTGATCCGCCGGTGGGGGCACAGGAGATCAGCATGATCAGATCAGCCGCGCTTGCGCTTCTGATGGCCACCGGATTGATGGCGTGCAGCACCACGACACAAACCGCCCGTCCGCTTCCCGCCTATATCGGAATGAGCCGCGCACAATTGCTGGAAGAGCTGGGCAATACGGCTCGCCAATCCACGGATTCCGAAGGCCGGGCTGTCCTCACCTATATCGTCGATCTGGGCGAACCGGCGGAGCAGCGCGCCGCCCTGTCCCAGGCGCCTTCCTATTGCACCCAGGCCTCGCCCAGCACGGGCGAGCATGACCGTCGCCATTATGACCGTTGCGCCCGGCCCGAACCCAATCCGGTCCGCCCCAACCCGTCCGCCTTCATCTGCCCGGTCAGTTTCACGCTGGACAATGATGAAGTGATCGAAGCCGGTGTGGATGGCCGCGACTGTCGCCGCAATTCCGACCGCAATGGCGTGCGCGAACTGTTCGAGCGCCGGCATCGCAATCCGCACGCGGATGCGGGGCCCGGCTAGGCATTTGTCGCAAACACGGCCAGTTTGACGCCATGACCAGCGTCTCCCAGCTTGCCGCCGCGCGGCCCTCCCTGTCCGACCATCAGGAACGCCTGCTGGACTGGCTGGCGAGCGCGCGTCCGAATGTCTTCATCACCGGGCGGGCCGGCACCGGCAAGACCACGCTGATGCGGGAATTCCTGCGCCGGGCGGGCAATCGGGCCGCCGTGATTGCACCGACCGGCGTGGCGGCGATGCAGGCGGGTGGCCAGACCATCCATTCCTTCTTCCACTTCCCGCCGCGCATGATCGGCGCCCGCGATATCCGCAAGGTGCGCCATCGCCGCGTGGTGCAAGCGCTGGAAACCCTGGTGATCGACGAGATTTCCATGGTCCGCGCCGACATGATGTGGGCGATCGACCAATCCCTGCGCCTCAACCGCGAGCGCAATGAGCCCTTTGGCGGGGTCCAGATCGTGCTGGTCGGCGACCTCGCCCAGCTGCCGCCCGTCGTCCAGGGTGCCGAGGCGGAATATCTCGAGGCGACCTTTGGCGGGCCCTTCTTCTTCCACCCGCCCAGCTTCCGCGATGCCGGCTTCTCCTTCGTCGAGCTGGAACAGGTCTTCCGCCAGACGGACGAGTATTTCATCAACATCCTGAATGCCGTCCGCGACGCCAATCTCAATAATGACGAGGCGGCTGACCTCAATGAGCGCGTCACCGGGCGTTCCGGCCTGGAAGCCTCGCTCACTCATATCGTCCTCACGGCCACCAATGAGGCGGCCTGGCGCATCAATCAGGCGCGTCTGGAAGGGCTGCGCACGCCCAGCCGGTCCTTTGAGGCCAAGGTGGAAGGCCAGTTCGATCCGCGCCTTTTCCCGGGCGAGGAACCGCTCACCCTGAAGATCGGCGCGCGGGTCATGCTGACCCGCAATGATCCCCAGGGCCGCTGGGTCAATGGCACGCTGGGGGAGGTGGAAGGTTTTGACGAAAAGGCCGTCCGCGTCCGCATCGGTGATACCACCCATGCGGTCGAAGCCCAGAAATGGGAGCGCAATGCCTATGCCTTCGATCCGGAAAAACAGGCGCTGACCAAGACCACGGCGGGCAGTTTCACCCAGTATCCGCTGCGGCTGGCCTGGGCGATGACGATCCACAAGGCCCAGGGTCTCACCCTGGACAAGGTCTATCTCGACCTCGCCCGCCGCCTCTTCGCCCACGGCCAGGCCTATGTCGCCCTGTCCCGCGCCCGCTCCCTGGAAGGCCTCGAACTCTCACGTCCGCTCACGCCCGGCGACATCATCGCCGACCCGCGCATCTTCGATGTGAAGGCGTTTTGCGACCCCGCGCCGGCGAGCGTGGAGGCCTAGTCCTCGAACAAGGCCGTCGACAGGTAACGCTCTGCAAAACTGGCCAGGATCACGACGATCGTCTTGCCGGCCATGTCATCACGCTTGCCGACTTCCAGGGCCGCTTTGAGGGCTGCTCCCGAGGAAATCCCGCCCGGCACGCCTTCCAGCTTGGCCGCTTCGCGGGCGAGGGCGAAGGCGTCCTCATTGGACACGGTGACGATCTCGTCGATCAGGCCGGTATCCAGAATGTCCGGCACGAAACCGGCGCCAATGCCCTGGATCTTGTGCGGCGAGGGATTGCCGCCGGACAGGACGGGGCTGTCGGTCGGTTCCACAGCCACGACATGGAAGCCGGGCTTCTTGGCTTTCAGCACCTGTCCGCAGCCCGTCAGCGTGCCGCCCGTGCCGACACCGGCAATCAGCACATCCGCCTCGCCGGCCGTGTCATGCCAGATTTCCAGCGCGGTGGTTTCGCGGTGGATCGCCGGATTGGCCGGGTTGGAGAATTGGCTCGGCATCACGGCGCCAGGCGTGGCGTCGATGATTTCCTGTGCCTTGGCGATCGCGCCCTTCATCCCCTTGGGGGCTTCGGTGAGGACGAGTTCCGCGCCCAGATGGGCCAGCAGTTTGCGGCGCTCGATCGACATGCTTTCCGGCATGGTCAGGATGAGGCGGTGACCGCGGGCGGCCGCGACAAAGGCCAGGGCGATACCCGTATTGCCCGAGGTCGGCTCGACCATGACGCTGCCTTCGCCCAGCTTGCCGGCGGCTTCCAGCGCATCGATCATCGCCACGCCGATCCGGTCTTTCACCGAGGCCAGCGGGTTGAAGAATTCCAGCTTGGCCAGGATGCGGGCCTTGGAACCATGCGCATTGGCCAGCTTTTTCAGCTCGACAAGCGGCGTGTTTCCAACGGTTTGGTCAATCGAGGTGTAAACGCGGCCGCGGCCGGGCGTGTTCGTCATGTCGGGTCTCCATTTGGGCGGGAGTTTAATTCACGGCGCGCGGATTTCCACTCAAACGCGATCTATTTCGTCCCGGTCGAGCCGAACCCGCCCGTGCCACGTTCGGTCTCGTCGAGGCTGTCGGCGACTTCCCAGACGGCCTGGGTGACCGGGGCGATGATCATCTGGGCGATGCGGTCGCCGCGCTGAACGGTGAATTCGGTCTGGCCGTGATTGATCAGGTTCACCCGGATCTCGCCGCGATAATCGGCATCCACCGTGCCCGGCGTGTTGACGCAGGAAATCCCGTGCTTGGCGGCCAGGCCAGAGCGGGGGCGCACCTGGGCTTCAAAGCCTCCCGGCAGGGCAATCGCGATCCCGACCGGGATCAGCCGCCATTCGCCCGGCGGGATGGAAACCGGCTCGTCCGCGGGCACAGCCGCGCGCAGATCCATGCCGGCCGATTGCGGCGTCTCATAGGCCGGCAGGGCCAGGCCCTCATAATGCGGCAGGGGCAGGATTTTCACGGCGACGGTCATGGCGGGTCTTCCTCGGTCAGAATCGGCTGGGCCCATAGGGGCAGGCCTGCCGCGCGGGGGCAAGCGCGCGCCGGGTTTTCCCCGCTGGTCTTCCACAGCTCTCGTCCGATCTGTGGATCAATGTGGACAACTCAGTCGAGTGCGGCGGCGATCTGCCGGGCCAGCGCATCGGCCACCGCCTGTTTGGGCATGCGGTCCCAGCTTTCGACCCCGTCTTCTGTGACCAGGAGGACGGCATTCTCTGCCCCGCCCATCACATCACCGGACACATCATTGGCGACGATCCAGTCACAGCCCTTGCGCACGCGCTTGGCCTTGGCCAGGGCTTCCACATCATGGGTTTCCGCGGCAAAGCCGATCACCAGGCCGGGCCGGTCTTTGTCGAGATGGGAAATGGTCTTCAGGATGTCCGGGTTTTCCGTCAGGGCGAGGCTGGTGAACGCGCCCTTGTCCAGTTTCAGCTTCTTGTCCGCCGCCTCGGCCGGCCGCCAGTCCGCTACGGCGGCCACGGCGATGAAGACATCCGCCGGCAAGGCGTTTTCGACCGCGGCCAGCATCTCCAGCGCCGTCTCCACATGCACGGTGTCCAGCCCCTCCGGGTCATCCAGGGCTGTCGGTCCGGCCACCAGCGTCACCGTCGCGCCCAGCGCGGCACAGGCTTTCGCGATGGCATAGCCCTGCTGGCCGGAGGAATGATTGGAGATGAAGCGGACCGGATCGATCGGCTCCCGCGTCGGTCCCGCCGTGATCAGGACGTGGCGTCCTTTCAGCGTGTCAGCCACGGATCAGGCCTTCAATCGCATCGGCAATCGCGACCGGCTCGGCCATGCGCCCCGGTCCGAATTCGCCGCAGGCCATTTCGCCCTCATCGGGCCCGACAAAATGCACGCCATCGCCTTTCAGCGTGGTCAGATTGCGCTGCGTGGCGGGATGGTCCCACATGCGTACATTCATCGCCGGAGCCATCAGGACGGGCTTGTCGGTCGCCAGCAGGGTTGTGGAGGCCAGATCACCGGCCAGCCCGTTGGCAGCCTTGGCCATCAGGTCCGCCGTGGCGGGGGCCACGACCACGATATCGGCCGAGCGCGACAGCTCGATATGGCCCATCTCGGCTTCATCGGTGAGATCAAAGAGCTCGCTGTAGATCTTGTCGCCGGACAGGGCGGACAGGCTCAGCGGCGTCACGAATTCCGCGCCCGAGCGCGTCAGGATGCAGCGGCTTGCAATGCCGCGCTTCTTCAGCTCGCGGATGAGTTCCAGCGACTTGTAGGCGGCGATACCGCCACCGACGATCAGGAGAATGCGCGGTTCGGACAAGGAGAGGCTCCCGGATTGATGGGCAAGAGGTAGCCGGTTTGTCGCGAATTCCCAAGTCCCGGAAACGCCGGGCGGATCAGCTTCCCGTGAGCAGGTGCTGGATTTTCACCACATCGCTGTTCAGCGCGTCGCGCTTTTCGATGCGGTGGTGGTGGAAGGCACCCACCGTCAGCTCCATGTCGTACAGGGTGATCCGGGTGAGGGCGATCAGGTCTTCCGTGGAAAATTTCTTCCGGTCCTCATGCGCCAGCTCGATGATCCGGGTCAGCATGTTTGTATAGGCCGCGGTATAGACGTGCGACTGGTATTCCAGCTTGGAGTGCCGCTCGCCCATCTGGTCGGTGGCTTCATAGTAGAGATCATCAAACCGGCAGGCGAACAGGCGGTCGCAATGCGCCAGCATGCCCGCGCGCAGATAGGTGATGTTCTCGGAAATCTCGAAATAGTGGGCGACTTCCGGATTGGCGACGAGATGGTCGAACACGCCCTCCAGGGCCCGCTCGGCATAGCGCATCAGCCGCGGTTTCATGTGACGGATACGGTCGGTGGTATCCTCGTCCAAGCGGAAAAATTCACGCTGGATCGAGCGATGTTCTTCGGAAATCGGGTTCAACCTTGCCATGGATCGGACACAACCACACCTTCGTTTAAGGAGTGTGTATCCTTTGGCTCAAATTCTACTGGAAAGTGTAGACGAGCCAGCCGCCCAGCACGGCTGCCGCTCCCAGCCAGGCCAGGCGCAGTGCCCAGGGGCGGATGCGCGGGCTGCCGCCCAGTTTCAGTTCGCCGGCCTTGAGCTTGGTGGCGATGTCGGACCAGTCCTCGATCGCCTTGGGCAGCAGGCGCACGGCGTCGTGCAGGCGCACCAGGTCCTCGCCGAGATCCCGGATCCGGCCTTCCGGGCCCAGCTCCCGCCGCATCCAGCGTTCCACGATCGGCGCTGCCGCGCCCCACATGTCGTGCTGCGGGTCGAGCTGCCGGGAAACACCCTCGCACTGGACCATCGTCTTTTGCAGCATCACCAGTTCCGGACGCAGGCGCATGTCGAACAGATCGGTGATCTCGAACAATTGCAGCAGGACGCGCGACATCGGCACTTCGTCGGCCTTCTTGCCGAAGATCGGTTCGCCCACGGCGCGCAGGGCGCTGGCGAAATCATCGACCGAATGGTGGGCCGGTACATAGCCGGCCGCAAAGTGGGCGCGGGCGGCGGCCTGGTAGTCGCGCGTCAGGAAGCCGTGGAGGATCAGCGCCAGGAAGCGGCGCTCGGCCCGGCCGATCCGGCCCATGATGCCGAAATCGACAGCCCAGACATCGCCTGAGTCATCGGCAAACAAATTGCCGCCATGCATGTCGGCATGGAACACGCCGCGATCCAGAGCCGTCGCCAGGAAGGCGCGGGTCAGCTTGGTGGCCAGTTCGGACCGGTCCAGTCCGCTATTGGCCAGCCGCTCCGTATCCGACAGCGGAATGGCGTCGATCCATTGCGTCGTCAGGACCTGTTTGGACGAGCGCTCCCAATCCACGGTCGGGATGCGGTAGCCCTCGGCCACCGCGGCGGCTTCGGCCAGTTCGGACGCCGCCGCGGCTTCCAGGCGAAGATCGGTCTCCACGGTCAGGGAGCGCGAGACGGTCTCGACGAATTTCCGGGGTTCCAGCCGCTTTGACGCCGGGAAGAAGCGCTCGGCCAGGGCCGCGCCCAGGGAGAGGGTGCGGATGTCGCGCGCAATGCGCTTCTCGATGTCCGGACGCAGGATTTTCACGGCGACATCGCGCCCGTCCGGCGTGCGGGCCTTGTGAACCTGGGCGATGGAGGCGGCGGCGACCGGCTCGCCGAATTCAGAAAACAGCGCTTCGACCGGCTGGCCGAACTCGGCCTCGATCGTGGCGCGCGCCTGCGCCATGCCGAAGGGCTCCATCTTGTCCTGAAGCCGGGACAGGCCGCGGGCGAACTCCG
>NZLV01000062.1 GCA_002694345.1 Maricaulis sp. | reverse complement strand
GTGGGCGTGGATATCGGTTGCGGCATGATGGCCGTACGGACCAGCCTGACGGCCCGGCAGCTGCCGGACAGCCTGAAGGCCAGCCGTGACGCCATCGAGCGGGCCATCCCGGTCGGCAATGGCAAGGGCGGGGACCACCGCATCAAGCCATCCGCCGTCGACACGCATCTGACCGCGTCGGGCCTGATGGACCGGCTGGCCGTGATCAAGGCGAAGCACAAGAAGATCGGCACCCACAAGGTGGACGGCCAGCTGGGCACGCTGGGCGGGGGCAACCACTTCATCGAGCTCTGCCTCGACGAAGACGACCGCGTCTGGGTGATGCTGCACTCCGGCTCCCGGGGCACCGGCAACATGATCGGCACCTACTTCATCGAGCGGGCCCGTGAAGAGCTCGCCCGCCGGGTGCTGGACTTCCATGTGCCGGACAAGGACCTCGCCTTCTTCATCGAGGGCGAGCCCCTGTTCGACGATTATGTCGAGGCTGTGGGTTGGGCCCAGGACTACGCCCGGGAGAACCGGGAAGTGATGATGGCGCGCGTCCTCGGCGCGCTCCGCACCACGCTGGGCCGGTTCAAGACCGACAAGGCCGCGGTGAACTGCCACCACAATTACGTGGCGCAGGAACACCATTTCGGGGCGGATGTCTGGCTCACCCGGAAGGGCGCTGTCTCAGCCCGCGAGGGCGAGCTGGGGATCATCCCCGGTTCGATGGGGGCTCGTTCCTTCATCGTGCGCGGCAAGGGCGTGGCCGACAGCTTCTGCTCCTGCTCGCACGGGGCGGGTCGGACCATGTCCCGGGCCAAGGCCAAGCAGAGCTTCACCCTCGCCGACCACCGCAAGGCGACGCAGGGCGTGGAGTGCCGGAAGGATGCCGGCGTCATCGATGAAACGCCGATGGCCTACAAGGACATCGACGCGGTGATGGCGGCACAGAGTGACCTGGTGGACGTGGTGCACACGCTCAAACAGGTCGTGTGTGTGAAAGGGTAGGGCCGAAAGGCCCTGCCCGCTTTCCCGCGGGAGGACGACATGCGTGAAGACATGTTCAAGGTGATCGTGGAACGCCCCCGCCGGGGCTGGCGCACGCGCAAGCTCTCCCGCGGCAAGCTCAACCAGGCGGGCGACAATCTGGCCAAGAAGCAGGGCCTGAAGCGCCAGCGCATGGAAAACGGCACCGGCACCAAGCATCTCAACGAAAACCTCGCCCCACTGAAACGCTTCCTCGGCCAGCAGGTCGGGCGCCCGTGGGACAAGGTCTATTCGGAGATCAGCGCCAACCTCTCCCCCGATCACACGGTGAAACAGCACGTGCGCGATCATCTGGATGATTTCGTCTGCACCCCGGCGATCGGTCGGGATGGCGAATGGATCTGGCGGCGCGGCCATTGGGAGAACTGGCCGCCGCGCCCGGGAGAACTTTATGTCCACCCGGTCGATGGCTTGCTGAAACGCTGGAAGCTGAAAAAGGGCGAAAGCCCGCGCCGCGACGGCAAACTGCCCAAAAGGCGCTAGCCGGTCTGCTCGTCCAGGGACCAGCCGCCCTTTCCGCTGAGCTTTCGGGTGATCAGGTAAAGGGCCAGCCCCAGCGGTCCGAACATGAGGGTGAAGATCAGGGATGGCAGGACGATCCATTTCGACAGGCCGACGCGCAGCGCGTCGCGGGCGATCCAGGCCCCGACAAACAGATCGAAGACCAGGAAGTGGGTCCACCCGGTCAGCACGCCGACGGGATGGGAGAACAGCGCCATCACCGCCGCCAGCGAAGACATGCCCGCCTCCTCATGCGCCTGTCCGAACAGGACGCCGGCACTGAGAAAACTCAGATAGATCGCTGCCAGGATGAGCGGGAACAGCGCCGTGTGCACCACCCGGCGGGTCCAGGTCCAACCGGGTGCGAAGGCCAGCAACAGCCAGGCCGGAGCGATCAGAATGTGCAGCGCGGTGTAATAGCTCTCGAACATGGCCCTCTCCCTGTCACCTGCCTACGCCGTTTCGGCCGGAGCGACCCAGAACTTTCTGACGCTTGTTAATGACTGACCGGTCAGTTATAAAACACTCATGCCCCAGCCACGCCGCCAGCGCCGCCCCGAAGCCCGCCCCGATGAGATCCTGGATGCCGCCCTCGCCGTGTTCACCGAACAGGGCTTCGCCAGCGCCCGGGTCGAGGACATCGCCAGACGGGCCGGCCTCTCCAAGGGGGCTGTCTATCTCTACTTCCCCTCCAAGGACGCCATGCTGAATGCGCTGGTGGAGCAATCCGCCGGCAAGCTGGCCCGCGCGGCCGAGCAATTGGTCGCCATCGGCGCGCCAGGTGATCCGGAAGCCGCCCTGCGCAGCCTTTTGAAAATGTTGATGACCGCGATGGCCGATCCGGACATTTCCGCTGCGCCGCGCCTGGTCCTCACCGAGGCCGGACGATCACCCGAGATTGCCGCCCATTATCGCAGCCAGGTTCTGGACATTGCCCGCCGCGCGCTGGGCGCCTTGCTGGAGGCCGGCGTGGCGGCCGGCCGTTTCCGCGATGTGGATACCGATGCGCTGATGCGCCTCATGGGCGGGCCCTGCGTGGCGCATATGGTGCTGACGACAATCTTCGATCTGCAACCCAAACAGATCAATTCGCCGGACAACATGGCGGACGCCGTGTGCGACCTCATCCTGTTCGGCCTGGTCCCGCGCGAGGAGGCCGCCTGATGCGTTCCGCTTTTCTGACATCCCTGGCCATCGCCGCCGGACTGACCCTGACCGCTTGCCAGGATGAAGGGGCCGGCAACCTGCACGGCTATGCCGAAGGTGACTTCATCACGATCGCGCCGGACACGGCGGGCCGGATCCTGGAGACCTTGGCCGTCGAGGGGGACAGCATCGCGGAAGGCGCGCTTCTCTTCCGTCTCGACGACCGGCAGGAAGAGGCCGCTGTTCGGGCCGCCGAGGCGAGGCTGGAAGCCGCCACGGCAAGGTTCGATGATGCGGCCGCCGGCGCCCGTGCGCCGGAGATTGCAGCGGCAAGGGACCAGCTGGTCCAGGCGCAGGCCGCCGCCCGCGACGCCGCCGAGGCTCTGGAACGCACACAAGACCTCTTTACCCAGGGCCATGTCAGCCAGGCCCGCCTGGACCAGGCCGAGACCGCCGACCAGGCCGCCCGTGCCCGAGTCGCGGAAATGCGCCAACGGCTCAGCCTGGTGCAATTGCCCGCCCGCGAGAACGCCCTGCGGGCGCTGCAGGCCGATATCCGGGCCGCCGATGCCGAACTGGACCGCCTCGCCGATGTGCAGGCCCGGCGCTATGTCCATGCGCCCACTGATGGCCGCATCCACCGGCAGATCCGCTTTGCCGGGGAAATGGCCGGGCCGGCTCAGCCTGTCTATGACGTCCTGCCCGAAGGCGCGGTTCATGCGGTTCTCTTCATTCCTGAGACCGGGCTGGCCGGCCTGCCGGTCGGAACGCGCCTCTCGGTCAGCTGTGATGGCTGCGCAGCCGGACTGACAGCCGATATTTCCAGCATCGCCGACGACGCCGAGTTCACGCCGCCAGTCATCTATTCCGACAATGAGCGTGAGCGCCTGGTCTGGCGCGCCGAAGCCCGGTTCGACGGCACACCCCCACCGCCGGGAACCCCGCTGCGGTTCGAGCCTCGGCCATGAGCGAAGCGCTCGCCATCGATGTGCAGGGCCTGACCAAACGCTTCGGCGACAAGACCGTCGTCGACGACTTCTCCATGCAGGTCCCGCGCGGGAAGATCTATGGCTTTCTGGGACCCAACGGGTCCGGCAAGACGACCACGATCCGGATGATGTGCGGCCTTTTGAAGCCCGATGCGGGCGGCGGCACGGCGCTGGGTCATGACATTGTCCATGAGAGCCGCGAGATCAAATCCCGCGTCGGCTACATGACGCAGAAATTCTCCCTCTATGGCGATCTGACCGTCCGCGAGAACCTCACCTTCATGGCGCGCCTGCATGCGCTGAAGAACACAAAGTCCGTGGTGAATGCCGCGCTGGAGGAATACGCCCTCGCCCCGCGCGCCAACCAGCTGGCGGACACGCTCTCGGGCGGCTGGAAACAGCGCCTCGCCCTAGCGGCCGCCTCCATGCACGATCCGGGTCTTCTCCTGCTGGACGAACCCACCGCCGGCGTCGACCCCAAGGCCCGCCGCGATTTCTGGGACCGGATCCGGGTTCTGGCGCGCAAGGGCGTCACCGTGCTGGTCTCCACCCACTACATGGATGAGGCGGTCCAGTGCGACAACATCGCCTTCATCGCCTATGGCAGGAAGCTGATCGATGCGCCTTCGGCCGATATTCCCGAACGGGTCGGCCTGATCACCTGGCGGATCGAGGGCAAGGGGCTGCAGCCCATCTATGACGCCCTGCACGGCGCCGACGGGGTCGACCAGATCGCCCGTTTCGGCTCGGCCCTGCATGTCTCCGGACGCGATGCCGACCGGCTGGAGCGCGCGATTGCACCCTATCGCGGACAAGACGGCCTGATCGTGGAGAAAGCCAAGACCGGGCTGGAAGAGGCCTTCATCTGGCTGATGACCGGGTCGGAGGACAATTTCCAGTGACCAGCTTCTCCCGGATCCTCGCCATCATGGGCAAGGAATTCATCCAGATGCTCCGCGACCGGCTGACCTTCGGCATGATGGTCGGCATTCCGGTCATGCAGCTCCTCCTGTTCGGCTATGCCATCAATACCGATCCGCGCCATCTGCCGACCCTGGTGGAGATGGGGGATAATGGCCCGGCCAGCCGCGCCATCACCCAGGCGATGGAGACCTCGGAATATTTCGACCTCATCGGCCTGACCACGTCGGCTGAGGAGACCGAAAGCGCCCTGCAAAGCGGCGATGTCCTCTTCGTGGTGACCATTCCGCCCAATTTCGAACGCGACCTGTTGCGCGGTGACCGGCCACAAATCCTGCTGGATGCGGATGCCTCCGACCCGGTTGCGGCCGGAGCCGGTGCCGGCGCCTTCCCGACCCTGGTGCAGGAAGCGCTCGCCCCCATGCTGGGCGAGATGCACCCGCCGGTGGAGACGGTGATCCATCGCCGCTTCAACCCGGCCGGACGCACGGCGCTCAATATCGTGCCGGGCCTGCTGGGTGTGATCCTGACCATGACGATGGCGATGATGACCTCCATGGCGCTCACGCGAGAGGCCGAGCGAGGCACGCTGGAAACCCTGCTGGCGACGCCGACACGGCCGCATGAGGTGATGATCGGCAAGATCACGCCTTACGTCTTTGTCGGCTCCATCCAGGTGGCGATCCTTTTGACCGGCGCGCGCCTTCTGTTCGGCGTACCCTTCCTGGGCTCACCCCTGGCCTTCCTGGCAGCGGTCTCGCTCTTCATCCTGGTCAATCTCTCGCTGGGCTTTTTGTTCTCGACCGTGGCGCGCAGCCAGATGCAGGCCATGCAGATGACCTTCTTCATCTTCCTGCCCTCCATTCTCCTGTCCGGCTTCATGTTCCCCTTTGCCGGCATGCCCGCCTGGGCCCAGACACTGGGCCAGGCCCTGCCCACCACGCATTTCATCCACGCGGTGCGCTCGATCATGCTCAAGGGGGCAGGCTTCCAGGACGTGATCCACGACATCTGGCCCCTGGCCGTCATCTTCGCCGTGATCGCGACACTCGCCATGCTGAGATACCGGCGGACGCTGGACTAACCTTCCCCATCATCAAAGATCGTCTCGATCGGCTGTCCGAACAGGCGGGCGATCTTGAAGGCGAGCGGGAGGGAGGGGTCATACTTGCCCGTCTCCAGCGCATTGATGGTCTGGCGGGACACGTCGAGGTGATCGGCCAGCACCTTCTGGCTCCAGCCCTTCTCGCCGCGAAGCTCCTTGAGCCGGTTCTTCATCGCATCCGCACCTGCTGGACCGCGGAGGCTATGCTGTGCACCACAGCGGCAATGGGCAGGAGCATGGTC
>NZLV01000061.1 GCA_002694345.1 Maricaulis sp. | reverse complement strand
TGGTCGCGGCAGGAACATCCACATCAGCCAGCCACCGGCCCCGATCCCGCCGATCAGGGCCAGTCCGGTCGGGTTTTCCTGGTTTCCCGCAATGATCACCAGTCCGGCCAGGCTGATCGCCGCTAGGACAAGGCCCAGTGCGAACATCGTGATCTTGAACGCCAGGGACTGGCCCTCGCGATAGCGGATGTTCGTGTCGTGCGGTGCCAGGGCGATGTGCAGAGCGGTCAGGAAGGGGCGGAAAGTCTCCGCCGAGGACTGCCAGACGCCCGGTCCGGCGAACCGCATCGACCCGAATACGGCTTCCTGCCCGGCGGCATCGGTGACCCGGCACACGACCTGGCTGGAGGAGCCGGCCATTTCCACGGCCAGCCGCACCTGACGGACTTGGTCGAGCGGCATGTCACCGCCCCATTCGCCGTCCTCGGTGCGCCAGACCAGCGCGTCATCTGTGATCGAGAACTGCAAGCTGCGGGACCGGATATTGCGGCGATCCGTGTGTGTGACCATATCTGTGCCTCTTCACTGCAGGCGGCTTAACAGCATTTGCTGGACGAGTCGCCAGCAAGTCGCCAAACTCGGATCACATGCCGCAGAGCAATCGCAAATTCCTCGTCATTGCCGACGACAGCACAGAGTGCCGTACCGCCCTCTACTTCGCCGCCCGGCGGGCTCAGGCGACCGGGGCGCATGTCTCCATTCTGGCCACACACCAGCCCTCCGATTTCAATCACTGGATCGGGGTAGCCGAAACCGCCAAGCGCGAAGCGGAATCCGCGGCGGAAACCCTGCTGGAATCCATGGCGGAAGACGCTGAAGCGGTCACCGGCGAGCGCCCTGAGCTCCTGCTGCGCGAGGGAGATGTGCGCGCGGTCCTCAGCCAATTGCTGGAAGATGATCCGCTCATTTCCCTTCTCGTCCTGGCTGCCGCCAAGGCCAGTGATGGTCCCGGCCCGCTGGTCACGGCGCTGGCGCGGGGCAAGGGCCTGTTCACAGGCCGCGCCGTGCCGGTGACCGTGGTTCCGGGTGATATGGAAGCGGACGAAATCGACGCCCTCGTCTGAGGCGGGCACAGGGACAAGGCTTGATCTCGCCCCCATCTCGCGCCACATCGCGATGCAGGAGGCCCAACCCATGTTTATCCAGACCGAAGCGACCCCCAATCCGAATACGCTGAAATTCCTGCCGGGGCGGGAGATTTCGCCGAATGCGCCGCGCGAATTCGAAAGCGCAGAGGATGCCGACGCCTCGCCGCTGGCTGCCGATCTTTTCCTGATCGACGGGGTGAGCGGTGTGTTCTTCGGCGAGGACTTCATCGCCATCACCAAGACGGATGCGCTGGAATGGGACCATATCAAGCCCTTCCTGCTCGGTGCGATCATGGACGGCCTGCAGTCCGGCCGTCCGATCCTGGATGATACCCCCACCCAGAGCGGGCATGCGGGTTTTGAGGATGACGGTGCCAATGCCGGCATTATCCGCGAGATCATCGACCTGATCGACACGCGGGTCCGCCCGGCCGTGGCCAATGATGGCGGCGACATTCTCTTCCACTCCTATCTGGCCGATACCGGTGTGGTCCGGTTGAAAATGCGCGGCGCCTGTGCCGGTTGCCCGTCTTCGACCATGACGCTCAAGGCCGGGATCGAGAACCTGCTGCGGCACTACATTCCGGAAATCCAGTCGGTCGAAGCCGTCGAGTAGCCGCTCTGTCCGGCGAGACTCTTTTTCCAAACAAGAAATTCTAATTCCGATGCCGACGCATTATGTGTTCTGGCAACGACAATCACGTTCACGGAGCCTGTGATGACCGCCGAACTGACCGAAAAGCCGACCCATAACAGCCCTATCCCGCAGGATGCCCTGAAGCAGATCTTCCTTGAGGCGCGGACCTACAACGATTTCGCGGACACCCCGGTGCCGGAGGAAACCCTCAAGGCGCTCTATGACACGGTGCGAATGGGCCCGACGAGCGCGAACTCCTCGCCTGCGCGCTTCCTCTTCATCCAGACGCCGGAAGCCAAGGCCCGCCTGGCCCCCAGCCTGAGTGAAGGCAATCACGACAAGACCATGAAAGCTCCGGTCACTGTGGTTCTGGCTTGGGATACCGAATTCTATGACAAGGTTCCCCAGCTCATGCCGCACAATCCGGGCGCGCGGGACTGGTTTACTGCGCCGGAATCGACCCTGGCCAATGGCAAGCGCAATTCGGTGCTGCAGGCAGCCTATCTGATCATCGCCGCACGGGCGCTGGGGCTGGATACCGGCGCCATGACCGGCTTCGATCCGGACAAGGTGGATGCGGAATTCTTCGCCAATGATCCGGACATGAAGACCTGGAAGTCCGACATCCTGATCAATCTGGGATATGGCACGACGAAGAACCTGTTTCCGCGTCTGCCGCGCCTGGACTTCGACGAGGCGGCAAAAATCCTCTAAAGGGCGGGCATGATCCTGCTCGCCATTGATACGACCGGTCCGGACTGCGCTGTCGCCCTGCGGCAGTCGGGCCGGGCTGACCATCTGCTGGCTGAAACCATCGGGCGGGGCCATGCCGAACGGCTGGCCCCCATGGTGCGCTCCCTCTTGATCGATGCCGGACTGGAACCGACCGCTCTCGATCGGATCGCAGTGGCCACCGGTCCGGGCAGTTTCGCCGGGACGCGCGTGGCCACGGCCTTCGGCCGGGGTCTCGCCCTGGCGTGCGAGGCCGAAATTGTCGGTGTGTCCAATCTGGCGGTCATGGCGCATCAGGCCGGTTCGCACACTCCGCTCGCTGTGGCCCATGACGCCAAACGTGGCGAGGTCATCCTGCAGATCTGGCCGGGGGTGGGAGCCGCTCCGCAAGAGCCGCAACGCCTGGTCGTCGAGGCAGCCCTGGGCCTGCTGGAGGGGTTCCAGGGCCGGCTCGCCGGATCGGCGACCAGCCTGTTGGTCGGTGGTGGAGCCGAGCCCGCCGGGATCGAGACCCTTGACCTCACCGCCCTGCTCGATTGTGGTGCGGCGGCCGATCCATCCATTCACAAGCCTTCCCCTTTCTATGCCCGGCCGCCTGACGCCAAGCTTCCGGGTGGTCTGACGCCCGCATGACCGGTCCTGTCGAGCGCGTGACCCCGGCCTCTGCCGGCCGGCTGGCAGCGCTTCACGCCAGCAGTTTTGACCGACCCTGGTCCCCAGCAGATCTGGCCTCTCTGCTTCACATGCCATCCACGCTGGGCCTGTCCCTGTCCTCACGGGACGGGCTGGCGGGCTTTGTCCTGGTTCGCATGGCGCTGGATGAGGCGGAAATCCTGACCATTGCCGTTCATCCCGACGCCCGCCGCTCCGGCGCTGGCCGCCAGCTGATGGACGCGCTGGACGCGGCGCTTCGCGACGCGGGGATCGAGCGGGTGTTTCTGGAGGTTTCCACGCAGAATGTGGCGGCCCGCGCCCTGTATGACCGGACCGGATATTCCCAGGTCGGACTGCGGCGCGGATATTACAGCGACGGCACCGACGCGCTTGTGCTGGAAAAAACGCTGCACGGAAGTGGACAGGACGGGGCGTGACCGCCTATCTGTGAACGCATAGACAAGGAAGACGCCCATGCCGGACCGTATCGAGAAACTCTGCGTTGCCAAAGGCCTCCGCATGACCGACCAGCGTCGCGTCATCGCCCGGGTCCTGTCCGCCTCGGATGACCATCCTGATGCCGAGGAATTGCACCGTCGTGCGGCCGCCGAGGACTCCCGGATTTCTCTCGCCACGGTCTACCGCACGGTCCGCCTTTTTGAGGAAGCCGGCATTATCGAGCGTCACGACTTCCGCGACGGAAGGTCGCGCTATGAAGAGGTCGGCGACGAGCACCACGACCATCTGATCGACCTGAAGACAGGCGAAGTCGTCGAATTCGTCAATGAAGAGATCGAAGCGCTCCAGGAAGCGATCGCCCGCAAGCTGGGTTACAAGCTTGTCGATCACCGCCTCGAGCTTTACGGCGTGCCCCTGAAGAGCGCCGAGGACTAAGCGTCCCGGCCTCCCCGAGGAGCCGCCATGTCTGCCCGCCAGCCCGGCAAGCACGCCTTCATCTTTATTTTTGTCACCGTCCTGATCGACATGATCGGCTTCGGCCTGATCATTCCGGTCATGCCAGACCTGATCGAGGAATTGACGGGTCTGGAAGCCAATCGGGCGGTGGTTCTGGGCGCTTGGCTGATGTCCAGCTATGCGGCGATGCAATTTTTCTTCGCGCCGATTGTCGGCGGCCTGTCCGACCGGTTCGGACGCAAGCGGGTGCTTCTCGCCGCTTTGGGCGGTTTCACCATCGACTACATGATCATGGGGTTCGCGCCGCACTTCTGGCTATTGCTCGTCGGGCGGATTCTGGCCGGGATATTCGGTGCCAGCTATTCCACGGCCAATGCCTATATTGCCGACATCACGCCGCCGAATGAGCGTGCTGGCCGGTTTGGCATGATCGGCGCTGCTTTCGGGATCGGCTTCATTCTTGGGCCGGCCATTGGCGGTTTTCTGGGCGATGCCTTCGGGCCGCGTGCCCCCTTCTTTGCGGCAGCGGCCCTCGCGGGCGTCAATTTTGTCTATGGCCTGTTCGTCCTGCCGGAATCCCTGGAGCCGGAAAACCGCCGCCCCTTCGACATCCGCCGCGCCAATCCCTTTGGTTCGCTCTGGCATATGCGCAAACACCCCGCCGTTCTGATCATGATGGGCGCGGTCTTCCTCATGCTGCTGGGCCACGCTGTCTACCCGGCAATCTGGACCTATTATTCCGAGTTCAAATTTGGCTGGGATGCCGCGGAGCGTGGCCTTTCCCTGATGGCGGTGGGGA
>NZLV01000060.1 GCA_002694345.1 Maricaulis sp. | reverse complement strand
GGTCGCTGGCGGGGTTTTTCTCGCACTTGCGGTGATCGGGGCGCTCTTGCCGCTCATCCCGACCACGCCCTTCCTCCTGCTCGCCTGCTTCGCCTTCGCGCGCAGCTCACAGCGTCTGCATGACTGGCTGGTCGAGCATCCGCGTTTCGGACCGCTGATCCGCGATTGGCGGGATCATGGTGCGATCCGCACGCGCACCAAGATCCAGGCGGTTCTGGTGATGATCGCCGCGATACTGCTCAGTGTGCTGATGGGTCTGGGCCTGCGCCTGATCCTGATTCAGGCCTTGTGCATGGGGGCTGCCGCCACCTTCATCCTGACGCGGCCGAACGGTCCGGCGGGGCCGCAAAGCTGAGTCCTGGTTCAGTTTGCCCAGAATTCGAGCAAATTGTCTCAATATCGAGCAAGCCAATCTGCGCGGCAAAAATTTGCAGGAATCCGGTTGACCGTTCAGCGGCCCCGGTCCGGAGATTTTCCCGCGGCATCCGATCATGTCGCGACTCTGTGGATTGAACTGCTGGCGGCTGCGGCCGCCAGCTCTTTTCTCCGAAGTTGGAAGTTTGTTGCATGAAGCGGATGAAAATTCGGTGAATGTGGATAAAGCTTCCCGGTTTCATGGCGGCTGAGAAATTTGTTGCGGTGCAACAGGGGCTGTCATAGAGTCGTCAAATCAAGAGCTGCAGCAACGCAGCCATCCGCAGAGCGTGTTGATTGGGTCCGTCATCGTCTTGGGGCGATGCGGGTCAGGTGGTGTTCGCCGGAAGGGATTTCGGCGCGTTTTGCGCACATTTCGTGCACGCTCATCCGATCCTCGAAAAATTGAACGTTAAGTGGGCAACCCGGCTGGGGGGCTCCGCCTGCGGTGCGCGTGCGCAACCGGGCTTTTAGGGACGAGTTGCCAGAGCGGGAGATCCCAATGATTGGCAAGACGAACATGCGACAGAAACTTTTGGGGGGCGCGCTGATCGCGCTTGCAACGGGGGCGTTGGTATCCGGTTCGGCACATGCCGAAGTGTCGGAAGAAACCGCCTTCGTCTTCAACACACTTCTTTTCCTGATCGGTGGCTTCCTCGTGATGCTGATGGCCGCCGGTTTCGCCATGCTGGAAGTCGGCTTCGTGCGCACCAAGCACGCGGCGGCGATCTGCCTGAAGAATATCGCGCTCTACTCGATTGCCGGCCTGATGTTCTACTTGGTGGGCTACCAGGTCATGTATGGCGGCGAGACCGCCTATTTCGGCATCCCGGCCATCTGGGGTCCGTCCGAACTGGCCAGTGATGAAGTGATCTCGCTTGAGACCGGCTATGCCGCCGCGTCCGACTGGTTCTTCCAGATGGTGTTCGTTGCCACTGCGGCCTCGATCGTGTCCGGCACGGTCGCCGAACGCGTGAAGCTCGGCTCCTTCTTCCTCTTCGTGGTGGTCCTGACGGCCCTCATCTACCCGATCCAGGGCTCCTGGGAATGGGGTGGCGGCTGGCTCGATGCCCAGTTCGGCTTCTCCGATTTCGCGGGCTCCACCCTGGTGCACTCCACCGGTGGCTGGGCCGCTCTCGCCGGTGCCATCCTGATCGGTGCCCGCTCCGGCCGTTTCGGCCCGAACGCCACGCCGATGGTGCCGTCCTCGCTGCCGCTGGCCACGCTGGGTACCTTCATCCTGTGGTTCGGCTGGTTCGGCTTCAACGGTGCCTCGCAACTCGCCATGGGTTCCGCCGCTGACGCGGTCGCCATCTCGCAGATCTTCGCCAATACGAACATGGCGGCTGCAGCCGGTGTCGTGACGGCCTACCTGCTCTCGCTCGTCCTGGGCGGCGGCAAGGCCAACCTCGCCTACTGCCTGAACGGTGCCTTGGCCGGCCTGGTGTCCATCACCGCCGAGCCGCTGACGCCGACCATCATGGAAGCCATCGCCATCGGTGCGGTGGGTGCCGTGATCGCCACCTTCGGTGCGAAACTGCTGGAAGCCGTGCGGATCGACGACGTCGTCGGTGCCATCCCGGTCCACCTGTTCGCCGGTATCTGGGGCACGATGGCGGTTCCGATCACCAATTCCGACGCGACCTTCTTCGGTCAGGCTGTCGGTGTCGGTGCCATCGGTGCCTTCGTCTTCGGGACGTCCTTCGTGGTCTGGCTGATCCTGAAGATCACCCTGGGTGTCCGTCTCTCGCCGGATGCTGAAGTGGTCGGCGGTGACCTGTCCGAACTGGGCGCCCCTGCGGGTTCCATCTTCGCGACCCCTGAGGGAAAGGCGTAGGCCCCGGCCAGTTAACGGGGATGACGGCCGGTGCTGCGGGGGCGAAGCCTCCATCCGCACCGGCCGGCCAACCCGGGGCCGGTCCAGACGAACCCCATAATTCTCTTGATGAAACCAAACTTTCAGAAAGTCCGGGCACGACCAGACGATCCAGACCCAGCCCGAGCCCGGGATTGAAATCACAACCGGTCCAACTGCGTGCAGAGAGCAAGCTGCGCTCCAGGCCGACCGGACGACGCCCCGCCAGGGCGCCACGATCAAACAAGGAGTAAAGTCATGAAAGCCAAACTTCTCACTCTCGCCATGCTGGCCGCTGCGGCCACCACGGCTCCGGTTGCGGCCCAGACCATTGAAGGCAATGTGGCCCTGACCAGCAATTACGTCTTCCGTGGCGTGACCCAGTCCGATGATGGCGCGGCCATCTCCGGCGGGTTCGACCTGTCCACCGAGGCCGGCTTCTATGTCGGTGTCTGGGGCTCCAGCGTCGATTTCTCCGACGAGACGACGATGGAACTCGACGTCTATGCCGGTTACGGCTGGGAAGCCTATGGCTGGGGTTTCGACACCGGCGTGATCTATTACGGCTATCCGGACAGCCCGGACGGTCAGAACTTCGTGGAATTCTACGGCGGCGTCAGCCGTGAGTTCGGTCCGATCGCCTGGGATGCCAGCGCGGCCTTCTCGCCGGAATTCTACGGTGAGATCGGTGAGGGTCTCTACCTCTCCACCGGTGCTGCCGTTGAAGTCGGTCCGGTGACCGTGGACGCCCGCGTCGGCTCCAGCTCCTTCGACGACCTGCCGGCGGCTGACTATGAAGACTACCAGGTCGGTGTCTCCGGCACGATCCTGGAAAATGTCGGCTGGGACCTGCGCTACTACAAGGCCACCAATGGTGGTGATGACGGCTTCTTCGTCACCTTCTCGCAGTCCTTCGGTGGCTGATCCAGCGACCTGACAAGCTCCGAGTGAGTGTGTCGCGTACGCGTATCCGGGCCCGGCTTTTGCCGGGCCCGGTTTCGTTTGGGCTTTGCCTCGAACGGCTTTGTTTCTAGTCCCGTTCGGGCAGAAGGATGCGCGTGATCCGGCCGTCCGAGCCAACGGCCCAGCCGCTGTGGCCGGAGGGTGAGAAGGCGATGGCATGATGGCCCGGCAGGTCCGGCCAGGGTGTCCAGATCTCACCGCCATTGCGCGAAATATCCGTCCCGTTCGGTCCGGTCGCGATCAGGGCGGGCTGGGCCAGCGGGAAATTCGTGACATCCGAGCGGTAACCGCCCGGCGGCGCGATCGGGGTTTCCCAGCTCGTCCCGCCATCATCCGACCAGGCCAGATTGCCTGCCGTCGCATTCGGCGTCTGGTAATCCCCGCCCGCAGCGATCAGCTTGTCGCCCGTATAGGCCAGCGCAAAAATGCCGGCCCCCGGGGACCCTGCCG
This sequence comes from Maricaulis sp., assembly GCA_002694345.1. Classification (GTDB taxonomy): domain Bacteria; phylum Pseudomonadota; class Alphaproteobacteria; order Caulobacterales; family Maricaulaceae; genus Maricaulis. Next base: position 1,133 of record NZLV01000060.1, on the reverse strand, counting down.
CCAGCGGCGTGTCCACGGAATCCCATTCCGTCCCGAATTCGCAGGTGCGCAGCACGCGGGCCGTCTCGCCCCCGCCCGTGCCGATCCAGGCACAGCCATTGGGCGCCACCGCGATGGAGGAGTTGGAGGCGGCAAAGCCGGCCTCGCCCTCCAGCGGTTCCGGAAGGCCGGCCAGACGGGACCAGTTGCGCCCGCCATCATCGGTCACCAACACCAGGAAGCCACCGGGAATCGGATCGGAAAAGGCCAGGCCGAAATCGGACGACCAGAAGGCCAGCGCATCGAAAAACGCGACGCCGGTCGGGTCCTCCCAGACCGGCTGGAAGCTCTGCCCTCCATCCTCCGTCAGGAAGAGCCGGGCGGGCTGGCCCGCCGTGAAGGCCAGGGCGCGGTCGCCGGAAAAGCCCTGCACGGAGCGCAGGTCCGCTCCGTCTGCGGCCTCGATGGTGAAGACGTCCCAATGGGCGCCGCCATCCACCGTCCGCAGGATCTGCCCGTCGGGCGCGCCGATCCAGGCCACGTCATCGCTGACCACGGACAGGCCGCGCAGGCTGGTGCTGACGCCGCTGTCCTGCGTCTCCAGGACAATCCCGGCGAGCGGGTCGGACGGTGCACTACAGGCGGCCAGACCGGCCAAGCCGGCCAGCAGGCTGGCTGCCATCAGCGCGGCGCGCCGGCTCATCGGTCGAGCCCCAGCAGGCTGGCGCTGTCGCAATGCCAGCAACTGTCGGCGCCAATCGGGCTGCCCGGCGGAATCGGCGTGTCGGCCAGTTCCGGCGTTTCCCCGGCATCGAAGCGCGCCAGACCCGCCTCCACAGCGCGGGCCAGCCAGAGCTGGTGCGCCGCTTGCGCGCCGCTGGCGCGGCGGCCCGGACGGTCTGCCGCGATCGCTTCAAGGCGTTGCCGGGCCAGGCCCGCCACGACCGGTGATCCCTGGGCCACCAGCTCGAGCAATTGGTCGGCATATTCGGTCTGGATCGCGGCCCGGACCGGCTGCAGACGCGCCGCCTCATCCCGCGGTGCGGTCATGATGCGTGCTTCGATCGCATCCAGGACTTCCGCCGCGGACAGCTGGTCGGGGTCGCGCGCGGCCTGGTCGGCCATCCGCGCCATGCGGGCCGGGGACAGCATCG
>NZLV01000059.1 GCA_002694345.1 Maricaulis sp. | reverse complement strand
TACGCGCCGCGGCGAGAACCTCTATGATTTCTGGGGGTCCAAGATCGCCCAGGAACTCAACGGGCTGATGGAGGGCGAGGCCGAGCCGGTCGTCCTCAACCTGGCCTCCAACGAGTATTTCAAATCCGTCGACAAGAAGACGCTGAAAGCGCGTGTCATCACGCCCGTCTTCAAGGAAGAGAAAGACGGCCAGCTGCGCGCTCTCATGGTCTACGCCAAGAAGGCCCGCGGCATGATGGCCCGCTGGGCGATCGAGAACCGTATTTCCGATCCGGCCGATCTGGTGAAGTTCGACGCGGGCGGCTACCGGTTCGAGCCGGACGGGAGCAAGGGCGACAGCCTCTTGTTCACGCGCCCGCAACCGGCGCCGGCGAAAGCGGCTTAGAGTACAGTTCTTCCAGCCATTTAAGCGCCGTCATCCCCCGGTGCCCGCAGGGCATCCGGGGGACCTGCGCTCGCCTGTTGGCAAACCAAGCTTCTCTGTCGGCGCCCCCCCCAACCCCGTTGGCTGAGGTCCCCCGGATCGCTGCTACGCAGCGACCGTGGGATGACGTGAGTTTTGCAACATGCAATTATAAATTGCATGAATGATCGAGAAGGCATCATTGCCGTTTACATGATGAGCAGCGGGTTTGACGGTCCCATCTATACCGGCGTCACCGCACACCTCCTCAAACGCATCCAAGAGCACAAGGAAGGAACCGCGTCCAAATTCACGTGCAAATACAAATGCACCAGCCTCATCTGGTGGGAACCGCACGGCCTGATCGTGGATGCCATCCGCCGGGAAAAGCGGATCAAGAAATGGCCGCGCCAGTGGAAGATCAATCTGATCGAGGCGCACAATCCGCACTGGTTGGACCTGTGGGACGAGTTGTGGGCCGTACCACCCAATCCCGACATCGACCTGCGATCATGGAAGCGCAGGTCCCCCGGACAAGCCGGGAGATGACGGTGAATGAGACTGCACGCTGGCTTGACCCGGCCACACCAATCCCCTTTCTTGGCGCGAGCACAAACTTGAAGGGTCATTCATGTCTGGAATTCGTACGGATCTGACGGGACAGGTGGCGGTTGTCACCGGCTCGACGAGCGGGATTGGCGCGGCGATGGCCGAGGCGCTGGCAGAAAATGGCGCGCATGTGGTCCTCAACGGGCTGGGCGATGCCGGCGAGATCGAAGCGCTGCGCGCGAAGATCGCGGCGGATCATGGTGTCGAGGTCCGCTATCATCCGGCCAATATGATGAAGCCGGACGAGATCGCCGACATGGTGGCCTATGCCGAGCTCGAATTCGGGCGGCTGGACATCCTGATGAACAATGCCGGCATCCAGAATGTGGCCCCGGTGGATGAATTCCCGAACGAAAAATGGGATGCGATCATCGCCATCAATCTCTCCTCCGTCTTCCATGCCTGCAAGGCGGCGGTGCCGGTGATGAAGAAACAGGGCAAGGGCCGGATCGTGAACCTGGCTTCTGTCCACGGCCTGGTCGCCTCGCCCTTCAAGTCGGCCTATGTCGCGGCCAAGCATGGCGTGATCGGTTTCACCAAGACGCTCGCCCTGGAGATCGCCGAGACCGGCATCACTTGCAATGCCATCTGCCCGGGCTATGTGAAGACCCCGCTGGTGGAGAACCAGATCGCCGATACGGCGAAGGCGCGCGGGATTTCCGAGGAGGAAGTGGTGCGCGATGTCATGCTCGCCGCCCAGCCGACCAAGCAGTTCGTGACCTTTGAACAGCTCGCCGGCGCGCTGCTCTATCTTGTCTCCGACGCCGGTGCCAATATGAATGGCACGCAGATCACGGTGGACGGCGGATGGACGGCGAAATAACGATTTCAAGGCATTGGCGGCGGCATGTCTGAGCTGCCCCGTCCGATTCCCGGCGCCGGGATCGTGGTTTTCCGCGAGGATGAAGTCCTGCTGATCAAGCGGGGCAAACCGCCCTATCGCGGTCAATGGTCCCTGCCCGGCGGCAAGATCGAGTATGGCGAGACTGCCGCCGAAGCCGCCCTGCGCGAGCTGGCCGAGGAGACCGGCACCTCGGCCCGCATTATCGGCCTGATCGATGTCATCGACAGTATCGGCCTGCGCGAGCCGGGACAGCCGGGCGACTGGCATTTCGTGCTGACCGATTTCGCCGCCATCTGGACCGGCGGCGAGCCGGTCGCCGATGATGATGTCACCGAAGCGGCCTTCTTCCCCTATGACGACGCCATCGCCCTGACCGAGTGGGACAAGACCCGCGATGTGATCGGCCGGGCGCGCGACATTGTGCAGGCCTTTACTGCGCCACATTCCGGCGCATGATGCGCGCCATGCGCACCGTGTTTCTTGTCGGCCTTTTTGTCTTTGCATTCGCCGGTCCGGGTCTGGCCCAGAAGCCGGGGGCCCAGCCCCAGCGCGATCCGTCCATCCTGACCGAAGCCCCGGTCGACGATCTGGTCGATCGCGAGCGCACCCTGCCCTATCTGGCCTACACGCTGGGTGAGCTGCACTATCTGGCCTATGCCTGTGAAGGTCCGGACATCCAGACCTGGCGCGACCGCATGGTGGAATTGCTCGCCATGGAAGCCGCGGACAATGGCCGTTTCCGCGACCGGCTGATCGACAGTTTCAATGAAGGCTATCGGGCCCAGCAACGCTATCGCGCCCGCTGCGGCGTCGAGGCCGACGCCGAACGCCGCGCCCTGGCCCATCGCGGCCGGGACCTGTCGGAAATGATGCGCTCGGCCTATTTCGACTAGGCCGCCACAGCCCTAGCCGTAATAGGCATCCTCGGCCGCGCGGAGTTTTTCCTCATCCTTGTGCGGCGGCAGGATTTCCATCTTCACATGGCGACGCCGATTGGTGGAGATGACGAAGAAGCGCTTGTCCGGATAGTCCAGCTTGCACTCCAGCATGGCCGACGTGATCAGGTCGACATTCTTGAGATCATCATCCGACATGCCGAAGGAGTGCGGACCGGCGCGTCCATATTCTTCCAGCCCCTTCTCCACGCACTGGCGGATGGCGCGGCGCTTGAGACCGGCCGTGGTCAGGTGCGGACCCAGCTCGTCCCGGATCTCCGGATTGGAGCAGGGATAGATGGCCAGATAGTTCGGCTCTTCCGGCAGATGCCCGGCGTCCACCAGGATGCGCAGGCCTTCCATGATGGTCTCGCGCGAATGCTGGCGCGCGGTGATGACCGCGACCGGCCGGCGCTTGAGCACGGCGTATTTGAAGATCTCCCAGGACGGGCCCTTCCAGTGGGCACTGTCGAGGGCGCGGCGGACATCGCGCAGCAGGTATTCCTCGCCATTGCGGTCCTTGCCATCGGCAAATTCGCGATAGGCGCGGGAGGGCGGATCAGCCCAGTCTTCCCAGATGCCCGGCACGCCGAGATAGGCCTTGATGTCCTCATACTCGTGCTGGCGCATGGCCCGCTCTTCGCCGGTCACCGTGTTGAGCAGGTGAATCCGCGTCGGCAGGTGCAGGATGTTCTCGTCGATATCGAAGAAATAGAAGCTCTTCCGTTCCACACTGAAATCCTTGCTCTGCGGGACATGTTGGGGGCCGGATACGCGGCCTCGCCCGGCGGATCAATACTTGGCGTAGGACTTTTCTTCCACGATGCTGGAACCAAGCAGGAGATTGATCTCCTTTTTCAAGGCCGCGCGCTTGTCATTGGTGACATAGACAGCGCGGGCGAGACGGACGAATTCCTCGCCGAAATCGCCCCGGCGCTCACAATCGCGGATATCATCCTCGATCTCCCAGAGCGCTTCATTGACCGTCTTCAGGGCCTCCTCCAGACGCATCATCTCGTCACTGGCCGGGACATGCTCTTTCTGCGTTGCCGTCAGGATGTCCAGCTCGGTGCGGACATTCTTCAGCTTGGCCTCGTCGCTGATCCGTTCGGACTTGATGCGCAGGATGGTGATCTTGTCGATCAGCTCACCCGGGGCGATCGCGGTCATGATGGTCGTGGTCATCGGGGTTGGTCCTTCCAGAATGCCGCGCGGCCCGGCGCCCGCCAACGGACTGTGCGACGAGATCGTGCCAACGCCAAGGCCCCGCCGCGTCAGTCGCGCTCGGGCGGTGTCCAGTCCGATCCCGAGGACCGGCGCCGGATCAGGCGCAGCGCCAATCCCAGTGCTACCCCTACGGCAATCGCCACGGTCAGGTCCACCAGAACGGTCAGGACCAGGGTGACCAGGAGGAGGCCCTTGTCCGCCCAGCCGGCCCGCCAGTATTCGCCCCAGCGATGCGGTTCGCTCATATTCCAGGCGGTCACCAGCAGCAGGGCCGCCAGGGCCGGCATGGCGAGATAACCGGCCAGGGGCGCGGCGATCAGCATGACCATCAGAATGACCAGCGCGTGGACCAGGCCGGCCACAGGCGTCTGGCCACCTGCCCGGATATTCGTCGCCGTCCGCGCAATGGCCCCCGTGGCCGGCAGACCGCCGAACAGGGCGGAGCCGATATTGGCCACACCCTGGGCGGTGAGCTCGGCATTGGGGCGATGGTGCCCCTGGATCATGCGGTCGGCCACCATGGCGGAGAGCAGTGATTCCACACCGGCGAGAAAGGCGATCACGATGGCCGAGGGCAGGAGTTCCAGCAATCGGGCTCCGGATATCTCGGGCCAGTGCGGAGCGGGCAGACCGGCGGGCAACGCCCCGAAACGCGACGCGATCGTATCCACACCCAGCCCCAATGCCGCCACCAGGCCCGACGCCAGGACGAGCGCGAGGATCAGGCCGGGGAATTTCGGGGCCAGACGCCTGAAGCCCAGGATCAGCACGGCCGCGAGACCGGCGATGGCGAGGGCACTCCAATTGACGCTGTCACGGGCGGCGGCAAGCAGGCTGACGGTTTCCAGCGCCCCTTCCGGCGTGTGGTCGAAGGTCAGGCCGAACGCGTCCTTGAGCTGGCTGAGCGCGATGATCAGGGCGATCCCGATGGTGAAGCCGTTCACCACGGCTTCCGGCACAAAGGCGATCAGCCGGCCCGCGCGCAGCTGCCCCGCCACCACCAGCATGACACCGGCCATCAGCGTGGCCAGCACCAGCCCGTCATATCCATGCTGGGAGATCACGCCGAAAACGACGACGATGAAGGCGCCCGTCGGACCGCCAATCTGGACGCGACTTCCCCCAAGGGCCGAGATCAGGAAACCGCCAATAATGGCCGTGACAATCCCCTGCGCCGGCTCTGCCCCTGAAGCAATGGCAATCGCCAGGCTCAGCGGCAGGGCGACAAGCGCCACTGTCACACCGGCCGAGAGATCGGCCAGGAATTGCTTCAGATCATAGGTCCGCAGCGTGGTGATGATCTTGGGCAGTCGCATGGATGATCTCGTAGCACTCGGCGGCCCGGATCACCATTGCGTCAAATGCACACCGGGCTTCAGCGCTTGGGCAGGGCTTCCATGAAGGTCACCGGTTCGCCGGCGCCTTCGGTGACCAGTTCGCCATCGCGCATCACGGACTTCCCGCGCACGATCGTGCCAACCGGCCAGCCGGTCACCGTCATGCCGTGGAAAGGCGTCCAGCCGGACTTGGTCGCCGACCAGTCATCCGTGATCTCCACCGAACGCTTCATGTCGATCAGGGTGAAATCGGCATCCCAGCCAGCCGCCATGCGGCCCTTGTTGGCAATGCCGAACACGCGCTGGGCCCCATGCGAAGTCAGGTCGACAAAGCGCTCGATCGTCAGACGGCCGGCATTGACGTGATCCAGCATGATCGGGACCAGGGTCTGCACGCCGGGCATGCCGGACGGGCTTTGCGGATAGGGCTTGGCCTTTTCCTCCAGCGTATGCGGAGCGTGGTCCGAGCCGATCACATCGACAATGCCGCGCTGCAGACCGCGCCAGAGACCGGCGCGGTGATAGGCATCGCGCACCGGCGGGTTCATCTGGGCCCGGCCCTTGATGCGCTCATAGATTTCCGGACCTTCCAGCGTCAGGTGCTGCGGCGTGGCCTCGACCGAGGCGACATCGCGGTGCTGTTCCAGAATGTCCATCTCTTCCGCGGTGGAGACGTGCAGCACGTGGATGCGCTTGCCGGTCTTGCGGGCCAGGCGGATGAGGCGCTTCGTCGACAGGATGGCGGCTTCGGCATCGCGCACGACCGGATGGCTGGTCCAGTCCCCGTCCACGGCCAGGCCGCGACGCTCTTCCAGCCGGTATTCGTCCTCGGAGTGGAAGGCGGCGCGGCGGGAGATCGCGTTCAGGACGCGCTCGACACCCTCATCATCAGCCACCAGCAGCGAGCCGGTCGACGCGCCCATGAAAACCTTCACGCCACAACAGCCGAGCATGCGCTCCATCTCGGGCAGGACATCCGTGTTCTCATTGGTCGCGCCGGCATAGAAGGCATGGTCGCAATGCATGCGTCCCTTGGCCCGGGCCAGCTTGTCCAGATGCATGTCCGGCGAGGTCGTGGTCGGATTGGTGTTCGGCATTTCGAACACCGCCGTCACCCCGCCCATCACGGCGCACAGCGAACCGGACTGGAGATCCTCTTTCCACTCCATCCCCGGCTCGCGGAAATGGACCTGGGTGTCGATCACGCCCGGAACGACGAGCAGGCCGGAACAATCGATCACCTCGCCCGCCGAGGCCTGCGAGAGATCCCCGATCGCGGCCGTCTTGCCATTGATCACACCGATATCGGCGCGGCCCTTGCCATCATGATTGACGACGTCGCCGCCCTTGAGAATGAGATCGAAGGTCTGGCTCATTGTGCAGTCCTTTCCAGCAGGCTCTTGGCCGCATCATACACAGTCTCGACCGAAAGATCGGCGAGCAGGCTTTCAGGGTGTTTGCGCCGGTCAGCATGGGCTGAGTCGATCTCCTCGAAGGAGGCCGGTCCGCGCACCAGATCACAATGCTCACCCCAGGGGCCATAGCAGCGGTCATCCGACGCTCCGCACAGGCCCAGCGTGGGCGTGCCCGCCGCTGCCGACATGTGCATCAGACCGCTATCATTGCCGACATAGAGACGCGCCCGCTCCAGGCAGGCAGCCGTCTCCGGCAGGCCCAGGCCCAGCAGGTCGATGAAATCCAGCTCCGGCAGCGCATCATAGATGGGCTGTGCGTATTTCTCGTCACCCGGCCCGCCCAGCATGACGATATGGGCCCGCGGCAGGACACCGTCCGGCGCCGTGAATTTCAGGATGAATTCGGCGAATTTCTCGGCCGGCCAGACCTTGAAAATCCACGAGGCCGAGGGGCAGATCGCCAGGTATTGCTCGCCCTCAGGCAGATCCGGCAGACGCTCGACCGCTTCGGCGCGGTGTGTATCGGACAGCCAGAGACGCGGTGCGGGCGGATTATCCTGCAGACCCAGAACGCTGGCCGCTTCGATGACCTTGGCGGTCGGCTGGGCGGCCTGTTTCAGGATTCGGCGCTCGCCGGCGCGCAGGGTCCAGGCCGTGCCGGAACACCGCATGTCGACAACCAGATCCCAGCGCGTGCCGACCGTGTCCTGCCACAGCTCGATCCAGTGCCGCCCCATCGGCTTCTTGCGCATGATGATGAGGCGGTCCAGCCGCGGTACATCGGCAAACAGGGACGCGGCCAGCGGACCGCAGGCAATCGTGAAATGCGCCTCGGGCCGGGTCCGGACCAGATGGTCCAGGACGCCCGAATTGATGATGGCGTCGCCGATCCGGGTCGAGGTGATGAAAAGCACGCGTTCCATGAATGCCGCCAATAGCGCGCATGAGAGGTCTTGGCCAGACGCGAGCACAATGCCATATCCCTTGCATGAGCCTGCCTGACAATCTTCCCCACACCCTGCCCGGCCGTGCCATTGTTTCCATTGCCGGAGACGAGGCGCGATCCTTCCTGCAACGGGTCATCACGGCCGATGTGACATCCCTGGACGCCGGCGATTGCCGGCCCGGCGCCCTGCTGACGCCGCAGGGCAAGATCCTGGTGGATTTCCTCATCTTCGCAGAGGACCGGACGGTCTGGCTGGACGTCCCCGCCGAGGCCGCTGCAGGCCTGGTCAAACGCCTGACCCTGTTCAAGCTGCGCGCCCAGGCCGAGATCGTCCACAACATGGATGTTTGCGCGGTCTGGTCCACGGTCCCGCATCCCGGCCTGACCCCTGATCCGCGCCTGGAAGGCCGCGTCTATCGCGGCATCGCGCAGCAGGGCGGGCCGGAGAAGCCGCTCGACACGCTGGAACTGGAGGCCGGTGTCCCCGCTTTCGGTCGCGATTATGGCGAGGCGGAGGTGTTTCCCACGGACGTCAATCTGGACGTTTATGGTGGCGTCGGCTGGAAGAAGGGCTGTTTCATCGGCCAGGAAGTCGTCTCGCGCATGAAGCGCCGTGGCACGATCCGCAAACGCTCCATCCCCGCTGTATTCGCCAGCGAGGCCCCGCCGCGTGGCACCGCCGTCATGGCGGGTGATGCCAAGGTCGGGGCGATCTCGTCCTCTGCCGGACACCACGCCATCATCCTGACCCGGATCGACAAGCTGGGCACCGCCACGCGCTATGCCGAAGCCGATGGCCAGGAGGCCCATATCACCCTGCCGCAGGCCCTGATCCCCGACGCCCCGCCACAAGCGGTCTAGTCATCGCAAGAAACGGGTGGCGCCTCTGCCGACACCATGCTGTCAGCAGGCTTGAAGTAGAGACATCACATGACGACACGCTGCGCCTGGGTGAACACGCCCGACCCGATCTATGCCGAGTATCACGACACCGAATGGGGCGTGCCGGAGTATGACAGCCGGGCGCTGTGGGAAAAGCTGATGCTGGACGGGTTCCAGGCCGGCCTCGCCTGGATCACCATCCTGCGCAAGCGCGAGCATATGCGGCAGGTCTTCCACGGTTTCGATCCGGACATCATCGCCCGCTATGATGACAGCGACCGCGAACGCCTTCTGGCCGATCCCGGTATCATCCGCTCGAAAGCCAAGATCGAGGCCGCCATCGGCAATGCCCAAGCCTATCTGGACATGCGTGACGCCGGGATCGACTTCTCCGACCATCTCTGGAGCTTTGTCGGCGGCGCCCCCATCCAGAACGCCTGGCCCAGCCTGAAAGACACCCCGACCCAGACCGAAGAAAGCCAGGCCCTGTCCAAGGACCTCAAGAAGCGCGGCTTCAAATTCGTCGGCCCGGTCATCGTGTATGCATTCATGCAGGCCGTCGGCATGGTCAATGACCACGAGACGGGCTGTCACCGGCATGACGCGGTGAAGGGCATGGCGCGGTAAGTCAGGCTCAACCTCCCCCTTTTCCCTACCGGGATATCCCCCTCATCCGCCCCGGAGCCTGTCCTGGACCGGCCTACGGTCGGATCCGGGGGGCACCTTCTCCCGCAAGGGGAGAAGGAGGGCATAGAGTTCTATGAGAAACTCCCTCTCCCCCAGCGGGAGGGGGTATAGATAAGTCCAGAAATAACTATTTCGGCACAAATTGAGGCCCGGATAGGGTTAGCTGGTCAGGCATCATAAGACCTCAGTCTATCGCACGCTTGCGGAAGCTTCGACCGGTTGTCGGTGAAGCGTGCCACCGGAATAAAGTCTTTTAGCTCATCTTCCTAAATCACTGGAAATATGAAAGTATCCACTCAATCAATTTTAAAGCGCCCTCTCAACTCGGATGGACAAATGAACATTAAACCTCTCGCGATTGTTGGTACTTTCTTGGGGATTGCTGCGTGCAGCGGTGATGGTGGCGGAGCATTCGAAGATCCGATTGATTCGAGAACTATGCAGGCGGCCATCGAAAAGCATTTCGATGGGACATGTGAGCAAATACAACCGACTGTCTTCGCCTGCGGCTCATATGGTGAAGAACCCGTCAGTTATCGTCCCGAAATCGGATTTACCTTGCTACCTGCCGGTGAAAACACGTTGGCTGTCGCCAACCTCTTCTTGCGGCACTCCCTGCTCGAAGAAGATGACTTGCAGAATCTGCTCAACCGGTTTGGGTTTAGTGAGAGCGACTTGCGCGGGGTCATCGAGACAGGCGACTCTGTGGATCGAAACGACTTCAGGCTGCAACGCATGAGCGAAGATCAAGTGGTGGTCATTTCAAAGCCGCTGACCAATCTCGATTGATATCCGATTTTTTCGATTTCAAGCCAACGGAGTGAGTCGTGGCACCCAGCACTGAACCGATGAGCAAATCCAAGCGCAATGCGCACTTTTTCAAAACTTTCACCAGTGTCGCCAAGGGCAAAGTCACGTTGGATGGTGAGAATCTTGAGGACGCCACCTACTTCATCCACTCATATGGTAAGAACGCAAAATCCTACAGCCTCATGTGGAAGATTCTGCTGGCCATCACGATTGGCGTGGTTGTGCTGTTGATGATCAAGCTCGGCAACACATCAGAGATGGCGCTTAGATATAACGAGCAGGCTCAAGCCGAATTCGGCCAATGGGTGCTCGCCGTTATCGGCTTGTCGTTCTTGTCATTGATGTTCTTCTTCATGGGCTTGTTGATGGGCAATAGGGCAAAGGCTTGGCGGGCTTTACTTGTCTCTGAGCTCCGCAAACGCGCGGATGGCGATACCCCCCACAAATCCCTGTATGAGTCCCTTTTGCGTGAGCTTGGTGCTTGAACGAGAGGTGTCTTTGAAGACGCTTCCACGAACGCGTGACCTCGTCCGGGGGTGCTCTCCCTGCCCGGGCCAAAGCACATCCAAGCTTGGATCATCCGAAAGCGAAACGCGGATGACGTCCCGACCCGGAGCTGAGCCTTAGTCAGCCATCAAGCCACGTATATCGGCGATTTTCGCACGGCACCTCTGGGCGCTCGCTCCATCGCCTTTTTCGTCATGGAAATCAGCAAGCGCTTCAAAAACCCCAATAGCCTCTTCCAGCCGGGTCATATCACTTGCGACTTGGCCGAGGGATTCCAGCGCTATGCCCAGATTGTTCTGCGTGCCTACCCAGCCAACAGGCATGGCGTCCCGGGTATAGACTTCCAAAGCCGCCCGAAAGGCCGTTACGGCCTTATCTAGCGGTGTCGCATCACCTGCGATCTCGCCAAGAAACAGAAGCGCCACACCCAAATTACCCTGCGTGCCTGCCCAGACGGCAGGCATGGCGTCCCGGGTTTGCACTTCGAGAGCCGCCAAGTGGGCCGTCTCTGCCTCTTCCAGAAAGGTCGTATCACCAGCAATCCGGCCGAGGATTGTAAATGTAGTGCCCAGATTGTTCTGCGTGCCTGCCCAGTCAACAGGCCTGGCGTCGCGGGTTCGGACCTCCAAAGCTGCCCGAAAGGCCGTCACGGCCTC
>NZLV01000058.1 GCA_002694345.1 Maricaulis sp. | reverse complement strand
GTATTGTTGCGGCCGATCTGGGCGATACCGGAGATGTTGCGATTACCGGTCTGAACGCTCGCGCCGTAGTTATTGTAGCCCTGCTGACCGATCACCGCGTCATTGCGACGGCCCAGCTGGTCGACATGGGCTTCATTGTAGCGGCCGTACTGGCTCACCGTGGTGCCGTTGCGGGCACCGTCCTGCATGACGGTGACGTACTGGCGATCCCCATTCTGGTTGATCACCATGCGCTGGCGGTAGCCGTTCTGGCGGCCGGCGGCCTCGTTCTGGTAGCCGTGCTGGGCCACGCTGACGCGGTTGCGCGACTGGGCTTCAGCCGCACCGACCGTGCCGAGGACAGAGATCGCCGCAAGGGCGCTGGCGATGAGAAAACGGGTCTTCATGGTTGTTACTCCATTCTGTTTGGCCGACGCCCCATGCATCGAAGCCTGACCCTGTTCTAGCGAAGACCGGATGAGTGGTTCCTGAGCGCTATATTCATAATCAAAACAGGTAGATGAACGAAAGCCAGACTCGCGTTCATAAAGAAGCGGCCCGGAGGTCATCCGGGCCGCAAGTTGGGGTACAGAGGGAGGAAAGGGATCAGTTGGACGAGCACACCATGCGGCCGATCCGGGCCAGACGGCGGCAGCGCTCTTCCCGCGTTGCCAGGAAGCCGGCATTGCCGGGCGGCGCGCTGGTCACCGGCGTGGGCCGGGCCGCAGGGCGAGCAGCGGGAGCCGGCGCGGGCGACGGAGCGCGTGAGGCGCTCGGCACCGGAGCCGGTGCAGGCGCACTCTGGCGCGGCGAGACCGGGTCCGGACCATAGGGCGAGATCGAGGCGATACCGCCGGTCCGGTTGTTCGGGTTCTGAACCGTGATGATCTGCATCACGGCCGTACGGCAGGTGACGCGGCCAGCCTGGTCATAGACTTCCAGCAGACCGTTCAGATTGAGATCGCCGCGGACACTGTCGTATTGCGGCGTGAACCGGCCGGGCCGCGCTTCGGCTTCATAATGGCCCAGTTCGAACTGGCCGCGGGCCAGCGTCGCATCACTGTGTCCATTGCCGGAGAAGCGACCATTCAGCTGCAGGTCGATATCGCTCGTCGCGATGTCCTGGGTCAGGCGGAAGGCATAGCTGCCGGACAGGTTCCGGCCCGCCTTCAGCACGACGAAGCCGCGGGCATCCGTGATGAAGACCTGCGCGGCGCAGCTGTTCGGGTCGGTCAGCGGAAAGCCCATCTGGGCCTGCGCGGGGGCGCTCAGACCGGCCCCCAGCAGGGCGGAGGCGGACACGGCCAGGGCGGCGAGTTTGCGGATCGGCTTCATCGGACTTCTCCTTCTCCAGATCACCTCGTCGAGGTGTTGGAGACGGTTCTAGTCCGTGCGAGATGATCCCAGCCTGATCGGCCGGTTCAGCGGGCATTCATGCAGGAAAGACGGATCAGGCCCGAGCGACCTGTTCGCGATAGGGGCGCTCTTCCTCGGCCGTGTCGGGCAGGAGGATGGACGCTTCCACCGTATTGCCGACGCCGAGATAATTGATCTGGGTGAAGCCCATCGACTTGGCCAGCTTGATGCCCTTGCCGCGATAGCCGGCGCGGGACGGGTTGGCCATTTCGGCGGTTTCCGCATCAATGCCCTCGCCATCATCCTGGACCACGAAGGTCAGGGCCTTGAGACCGCGATAGACGGCCAGGCGGACACGCCGGTCGGCATAATCCGGCTCGTCCATGCGCTTGGCGATCTTGCGCGCCCAGGACCCGTCGGCGAGGCCCTTGGCCTTCTCCGTCGCATCAAAGGCGAGATTACCGTGTTCGATGGCATTCGCGAGCAGGACGTAGAGGCCGACACTGGTGGCGCAGGGATCCGGGCAGGCCCGTCCCAGGAACACGGCCAGATCGCGGGCCTGTTCCAGTGTCTGGACGCTGAACTCGCCACTCGTCAGGGCCGTGATGGCACCCAGGCCGACATCCTGCCCCTCCGGCACGGCCAGGGCGTGTTCCCGATAGGCGCGCAGCCCTTCGATCGCATTGGTCAGCGTGCCGGCATCGGTATCGGCGTCCAGGAAGACATCTGCGCCCGAGCGGCGGACATTGCCGGTGACCCAGAGCGAGCGCTGCAGCGGCGCGGCATTGGTCTTGGCTTCGGCGAGACGCTTGGCGTGGGCATCATCAGCGACCACGAGGGCGACGGGGCCCTCATCATCCATGGTCGGCCCCAGATAGACCGTCATGCCCAGCCCCTTGGCCAGGGCCCGGGAGACCACACGCGTCCGGTTGCTGTCTGCCATGCACAGCCAGATACGGTCCGGGGTCTTGCCGATTTCGGCGACGGCCATGGGGTCTCCGCAGATTGAAATTCAAGCGTTTATTCTTGGCGCGCAGTATCGACACAAGACATTAACAATGACTATCGCGCGCTGTGACAGGCACGGACCTGTCAGGCGCAACACGTTTGAGGTCATGTCGGGGTGGTCTGGGACCTAGGCGTCGCGTTCGCGGACGATCCCGGCTTCGCGTTCGCGGCGGGTCGCGAAACGGTAGAAGATGTGCGTGCCGATTCGGCGGGTGCGGACCAGGCTTTCATTCCAGTACGGATCCACAGCCACCGTGTGGTAGTGGGTGGCGCGGCGGGTCACATCGCGGCCAAAGCCGAGATAGGCGTGCTGCGCCACTTGCTGCGACCGGCGCCAGGCACTGCCGCGCGGCGTACGGATCAGCGATCCGTCGCAGGTGAAGGTGAACTGGCAGCCCGTCGTGCGCTCGGAGCCCTCGAACACCACACCACAGATCGTGTTGGGGTAATTGCGGTTCCGGACACGGTTCAGCACGACCTGAGCCACGGCCAGCTGGCCGACAACGCCTTCGGAACGGGCTTCGTAATAGACGGCCTGCGCCAGGCAATCGAGCTGCGAGGACAGGCTGGCCGCGCGATCGAAGTGCGAGGTGTCGAAAGTGCGAAGATCGTCCAGCGAGCGGGCCGACAGGACAGCGCCCTGCTCCGGGTCTGCCGCCAGCGAGATCGAGGCAATGCGGACCAGTTCGGCCGAACGGTCGACGCCGGTCATCGTGCTGCGGTCGAGATACTGGGCTGCCAGACGTTGCCATTGCAGGGTCTCGTCCTGAACGCGGGCGCGTTCGGAAGCGAGGTTCATGACCAGGATGGCCATCGCGCACAGCATCAGGGCGGCCAGCATATAGAATGCTGTCGCGACCTGTTTCTGCTGGCTGCGGGCCTCGTCCAGGTTCATGGATCTGCTTCCTGCCGGTCTTCGTTCTTGCGACGTCTGTTGCGTTCGGTTTTGACCGAATCACTCTGTGGATTCGACCAATATAGCACCAAAGCGTGGTGTCTCTGTGCCATGCAAAGAGCGCGCCTCTCTATGGGAGGTCACGAAATTGGTCAAGGTTTGGTTCAAATTACAAATAAGAAATGACCCTCCCCGTTTCCAGGGAGGGCCAGCTTTTCTTTGACTGTTCAGTCGCTTAGACGGTCCGGCGCAGTCGGGCCTGGGCCGCGGCGAGACGCGCAATCGGCACGCGATAGGGCGAACAGGACACATAATCCAGACCGGTTTCCTCGCAGAAATCGATCGAGGACGGGTCACCCCCGTGCTCACCGCAAATGCCCAGTTTGAGACTCTCGCGCGTGGCCCGGCCCCGCTCGGCGGCGATGGCGACGAGATCGCCCACACCGTCCTTGTCGAGCGAGACAAACGGGTCCTTCTCGAAAATCCCGGCTTCCAGATAGTCATTCATGAACTTGCCGGCGTCATCGCGCGACAGGCCGAATGTGGTCTGGGTCAGGTCATTGGTGCCGAAGGAGAAGAATTCGGCATCCTCGGCGATCTTGCCGGCCATCAGGGCGGCGCGCGGCAATTCGATCATGGTGCCGATGAGATATTGCGGCTGGCCGCCGGTCTCTTCAGCCACGGCCTTGGCGACGCCGGCGACACGGGCCTTCAGGATGGACAGCTCGGCCGGGGTGGCCACGAGCGGGATCATCACTTCAGCCAGCGGACGGAAGCCGGTTTCGGCCTCGACGGCGACCTGCGCTTCGAAAATGGCGCGGGCCTGCATCTCGTAGATTTCCGGATAGGTGATGCCCAGACGGCAACCGCGATGGCCCAGCATCGGATTGCTTTCGGCCAGGTCACGGGCGCGGGCCATCAGCAGATCGGCCGGCAGGCCGGTCGCCTTGGCGACGTCTTCCACGTCTTCCGCCGTGTGCGGCAGGAATTCATGGAGCGGCGGATCGAGCAGGCGGATCGTGCAGGGACGATCGGCCATGATGCGGAAGATTTCCTTGAAGTCCTCGCGCTGCATCGGAAGGATCTTGTCCAGCGCGGTGACGCGGCCGTCCTGATCATTCGACAGGATCATTTCGCGCACGGCGGCGATGCGGTCGGCTTCAAAGAACATGTGCTCGGTCCGGCACAGGCCGATGCCTTCCGCCCCGAAATCCACCGCCGTCTGGCAGTCGGCCGGAGTTTCCGCATTGGTGCGGACCTTCATGCGGCGATGCGTGTCGGCCCAGGCCATCAGCTTGCCGAAATCACCGGTCAGTTCCGGCTTGATCATCTTGGCTTCGCCATAGAGGACCTGGCCGGACGCGCCGTCGATCGTGACCATCTCGCCATCCTTGATGACGCGGCGGCCGACAGTGAACTGTTTGGCGGCATAGTCGATCTTGATCTGGCCGGCACCGGAGACGCAGGGACGGCCCATGCCGCGCGCCACCACGGCGGCGTGCGAGGTCATGCCACCGCGCGCGGTGATGATGCCTTCAGCGGCATGCATGCCGTGAATGTCTTCCGGCGAGGTCTCGATGCGGACCAGGATGACTTTTTCGCCTGCCTTGGAACGCTCTTCGGCCTCGTCGCTGTCGAACACGACCTTGCCCGCTGCGGCGCCCGGAGAGGCCGGCAGACCGGCGGTCAGCACATCGCGCTCACCCTTGGGATCGAGTGTCGGGTGCAGCAGCTGGTCCAGCTGGGCCGGATCGACGCGCATCACGGCTTCATCCGTGGTGATCAGGCCTTCAGACGCCATGTCGACGGCGATCCGCAGCGCGGCTTTGGCGGTACGCTTGCCATTGCGGGTCTGCAGCATCCAGAGACGGCCGGCTTCGACCGTGAACTCGATGTCCTGCATGTCGC
>NZLV01000057.1 GCA_002694345.1 Maricaulis sp. | reverse complement strand
GGGCGAGGCCAGTCCGGAGAAGATTGCCGCCTTCAAGGCGAAGCAGGCGGCGAAGTCGGGCTGAACAGGCCCTCGCCCTTGATGGGCGAGGGGGACCATTGCGCAGCAATGGTGGAGTGGGTGAGATCCCCCGGACAAGCCGGGGGATGACGGTATTGGATTGGAACAAGTTCCGAGCGAAGAACTAAGCCAGATCCTCTTCCACCGCCGCTTCGTCGATCTCGTTGGCGAAGAAGCCCAGCGTGTCGAAAATCTTCTGGGTCTGGCGCGGCAGGTCCGCTGTGAGGACCAGCGGCTTCTTGCCCTCACGCGGGATTTCCAGGCGGCGGGCATGCAGGCAGAGGCGGCGATCGAGATCTTCCGGGGCTTCGCGGTCGCAGGTGTATTTGCGGTCGCCCAGGATGGCATGCCCCATGGCAGCGAGATGGACGCGCAGCTGGTGGGTCCGGCCCGTCACCGGGCGCAGCGCCACCCAGGAAGCCTTCTGCCCGGCCTCGGTGACCACGACGTAGCGCGTCAGGGCGTGACTGGCGCCCTCATCGCCATGGCGGGCGGCGACCATGGTCTCGCGCTCCGAATCCGCACCGGCCCCGGCCGCCTTCTTCATGAAACCCTTGATCTCGCCCATTTTCGGCTTGGGCACGCCCAGGGCGATGGCCCAATAGGTTTTCTTCGTCTTGTGCGACTGGAAGGCCTTGGCCAGTTTCGCCGTCGCCTTGGGCCCCTTGCCGACGATCACGACACCGGACGTATCCTTGTCGAGCCGGTGCACCAGGCGCGGTCGCTCCAGCCCCTCACCGAACGCATCCAGCAGACCGTCCAGATGGCGCGTCGTCTTGGATCCGCCCTGCACGGCCAGACCGGCCGGCTTGTTGAAGGCGATCAGCTCGGCATCCTCATAGATGACGAGCGAGCGGACGAAATCGATATCCTCATCCGACAGGCGCGGACGGGGCTTGCGCTCACTCGGCTCGGGCAGCGGGGGAATGCGGATTTCCTGGCCGGCGGTCACCCGGCTATCCCCCTTCACCCGGCCGCCATCAACGCGGATCTGTCCCTTGCGGCAGAGCTTCTGCACCATGATGGCCGAGACATGCGGGAAACGCCGCTTGAACCAGCGGTCCAGTCGGGACCCGTCCTCGGAATCCTCGACCTTGATGGTCTGAACGCCACTCATGCCAGCACCTTTCGCATGACAAACAGGCCCAGGAAGACCGCGGCCAGACACAGAAGCACCGAACCGGCGGCATAGGAAAAAGCGAGCGCGACCTGCTTGCGCTCCACCATCTGCGCCAGTTCCAGCGAGAAGGCCGAGAAGGTTGTGAACCCGCCCAGTAATCCGACAGCCCCGAAGAGCCGGATATCATGATCCATCGCCCCCCGGCCCGACAGCGCCAGCCAGCCGACCAGCAAACCCATCAGGAGACCACCGATGACATTGGCCGCCAACGTGCCCCAGGGCAGACCGAACGGCATGTCCGGTCCCAGCCAGCGCAGGGATGCGCGGCCGAGCAGGTGGCGGGATATCGCCCCCAGTGCGCCACCGGCGCCGATCAGGAGAAGGTTGGTCATGGCGGCTCGATAAGGCCCTGCCCCGCGTGACGCAAGCACAATGGTTTCAGCCCCGGCCCCGTACGCACCGGATGCGGCCCGCCGGGCCACCCGGATTTACATATCCGATATCCGTTTCTGGAAATTGTGCACCGCAACATTCTGTTTATGCTGCACATGCGAAACTCGCAGAGCCCGATGGAAAGGAGACTCCCATGACCCGTACCCCGACCCAGCTCTCCAGCGCCTTCAACACGCTGTTCGTGATCGGATTTTTCGGCGCGGCCATGATCGTTCTGACGGCCCTCGCCGGCTAGGACCGATTCCGGTCCCGACACACAGGCGCCGTCACCGGACGGACGCCTTCAGACCCAGTCTGCAGCAAGGGTGGCTTCGGCCGCCCTTTCTTTTTTGCCATGCTAACAAACGTTTAATATGCAAATTTGCAATGCTGCATTG
Source organism: Maricaulis sp. (assembly GCA_002694345.1). Taxonomy (GTDB): domain Bacteria; phylum Pseudomonadota; class Alphaproteobacteria; order Caulobacterales; family Maricaulaceae; genus Maricaulis. The sequence goes on along the minus strand of NZLV01000057.1, from coordinate 3,960 downwards.
GCGAAATAGCGCTTCCGGAATTTCGCTAAGTCCTTATTTACCAAGACGCGAACCGGGAGGGCCCGGCTCGCCAAGAGAAAAGGACTTCATTATGGACCGCGTCAACTCAACCCTGTCGACGGTGATCAACATCCTCTTCGTGGCCGGTGTGTTTGGGGCCATGACGATCGCGCTGTCCGGCGCGGTTGCCTAAGACCCAGAACGGCAACGATCCCGGTCCCTGCTACCTCACCGCCTCACGAGACAGCACGCACCGGTCGGATCGAGACCCTGATCAAACAAGAGCGGGAGCTGCCCCCACAGCTCCCGCTTTTTGTTTGCGCCCTTGGCAGCGCGCCCGAACATCCTAGACTGGTGTTTCAATCAGGAGATCGTGTCATGCTGCTCACCGCACTCGCTGCGATCCTGCTCGCGCAGGATGCCCCGGCACCCCAGATAGAGGCTTCACCCGGTACCGAGGTCTCGGAACCATCCGGTCCCGCCACCGATGCCGCCACCCTGATCGAAGAGATCGGCTATCAGCATGCCGCCTACGTTGAACTGGCCGCAGAGCTGGCCGCCCGGCGCGCCCGCGAGCGCTATCTGCCCAGCCTGATCATCCCCGTCATCGGACGCACCGATCTGGAAGATGGCGCCCAAGCGGAGATCATGCGCGCCTTCTCCGTTGAGATCGCCCAATTGGAAGCCGAGAACAACCGCTGGGCCATCGGCCAGCTGGATCCGGAATATTTCCCCATCCTCTATCTGGAAGCCCCCGACATGGCGGCGCAGATCCTGCGCTGGGCCGAACGGGATGACACGTCCGGCCCCGCCATCATCGCGGCGCTGGAACCGGTCGCTTTCAGCGGAGGCTATGATGGTGCCCTGTTTGCCGGCATGGCCGACGCTCAAGCCGTCACCGATGGCCAGCCCCAGCCCTATGGCACGCAGAGCGTCTGCGAGGCCGGCCAGACCACCCTCGCCCCGATTCTGGAGCCGGAATTCCTGAATGAGCGGCGCGAAGGTCTGGGCCTGCCGCCGCTCGATCCGGATGCCTTCGTCAGTGAAGCCTGCGACAGCGAAAACTGATCCGCTACAGCCGGGCTCTCAGCGTCTGAACCAGAACCAGCAGAACCGACACAACGGCGCCGATCGCCGAAATCCCCAGCACCGGCCCCAGTGCCGCCTCTTCGGCAAGATGGCCGTAGAGCATGTAGAGGGCGGTGATCATCACCGCTGCGGAGACATGGTGAAAGCCGGTCTGTATCCAGGCCAGCAATCCTGCCGGAATGTCGAAAACCTTGTAGATGACAGCCCAGCTGATCGACAGGACACCGCCCAGCAGCATGATGTGGGCATGGGTCGGCATTTGTGCGTGATCGCCAGATCGCCCCATATGCTCGCCCAGCAGCATGCCCAGCAAAAGCCAGGCAAGGCCCAGCGTCAGATTGATGCGGATCGGATTCATGATCTCCCCCCAGAGTTTCATTTTTGGAGGGGCAGGATTGGCGTGAATGCCCTCTCAGGCAAGCGTCCAATTATTCACGGCTTTTCCGCCTCGCATCACGCAGGGCCCGCCACCGGGTCAGGCGTTCGCGGATCGGCGCTTCCCGGCCGACATCCTTCGGCTCGTAGAGGACCGGGCGCTGCGCCAGTTCATCCGGGAAATAGTCCTGTCCGGACACACCGCCCTGCACATCGTGATCATACTCATACCCTTTGCCATAGCCCTGGCTCTCCATGAGCTTGGTGGGGGCATTGAGGATATGGGCCGGGGGCATCAGCGAACCGGTATCCTTGGCCAGGCGCCGGGCCCTCTTGTAGGCCGTGTAAACCGCGTTGGATTTGGGGGCCGTGGCCAGATGCACGACGGCATGGGCCAGCGCCAGCTCGCCTTCCGGTGAGCCCAGGCGTTCATAGGTGCGGGCCGCTTCGGACGCGATCATCAGACCGGTCGGATCGGCCAGGCCGATATCTTCCGACGCCATGCGCACCAGGCGCCGGGCCAGGAAAAGCGGGTCCTCGCCGCCTTCCAGCATGCGGGCGAACCAGTAGAGCGCGGCATCCGGATCGGAACCGCGGACGGATTTGTGCAGGGCGGAGATGAGGTTGTAATGCTCATCCCGGTCCTTGTCATAGGCTTGCGGGCGCTTGTTCAGAAGTTCGGCCAGACGCTGGGCCGTGACCGGTTCGGGGAAATCGAAGGTGAAGACCTCCTCGACCAGGTTGAGCAGATAGCGGCCATCACCATCGGCCATGGCGCGCAGCGCCGACCGCCCCCCCTCATCCAGCGGCAGCGCCCGTCCCATTTCCTGTTCGGCCCGCGCCATGAGAAGGTCCAGCCCCGTCTCGTCGAGCCGTTTCAGGACCAAGACCTGGCAGCGCGACAAAAGCGCGGCATTGAGTTCAAAGGACGGATTTTCCGTGGTCGCGCCCACCAGCGTGACCACCCCCTCTTCCACCACCGGCAGGAAACCGTCCTGCTGGGCCCGGTTGAAGCGGTGGATCTCATCCACGAACAACAGCGTGCCCCGGCCGGACTGGCGGCGGGCCCGCGCTCGCTCAAAGGCCTTCTTGAGATCAGCCACACCGGAAAAGACCGCTGACAGGGGCTCGAATTCCAGCCCGCTATCCTCGGCCAGCAAGCGCGCCGTCGTCGTCTTGCCGACACCGGGCGGTCCCCACAGGATCAACGAGGCCAGCCGCCCCTGTGCCCGCATCCGCGCAATCGGCCCGTCGCCCTTGAGCAGGTGGTCCTGGCCCACGACCTCGTCCAGCGTGCGCGGCCGCAGACGGTCTGCCAGGGGACGGGGGGCTTCGGCCTCGAGGCCGGCTGATTCGAACAAGCTGCTCATGCGCCCACCCTGCCATGCCGGGCGCCCCGGCACACCTGCCCGGTGCGCCTGTCCGCAGCAACGGTCCGCCGTGCTAGGGTGATGGTCTCAGTCTGGGAGGACAACATGACGACGATACAGGAGACACCGGTCACCGACACGACACAGGTCAGCCTGGAAATGCGGGTCGTGCCCTATCTCAGCGTCGACGATGGCGCTGCCGCCCTCGCCTTCTATGAAGCGGCCTTCGGGGCGGAAGTGCTGGAGCGCTATGAGCACGAGGGCAAGCTGGGCCACGCCACCCTGCGCATCAATGGCGGCATTCTCATGCTGGCCGACGAGTTTCCCGATCCGGACGATCTGATCGGCAATGTCTCACCCAGGACGCTGGACGGCCGCACCACGTCGACCATCAATCTGAATGTGGCTGATGCCCAGGGCTGGTTTGACCGGGCCAGTGCTGCCGGCGCGAAAATCCTGCGCCCCCTGACGCAGGAATTCTTCGGCCAGCACGCCAAGCTGCGCGACCCCTTCGGTCATGTCTGGAGCCTGGTCGAGCGCAAGCGCTGACCGGCGCCCCGAATCGCCCCGGCAGGCCTCAGTAGAGCTGCAGCGCCGTCTCGTAGCGACGCCCACGCCGTTCGATGACAACGGGCCAGACCCGTTCGCCATCATGGCGGGCCAGCGCTTCGGCCAGATCATCCATGGTGCGCACCGGAATGCCCATCACTTCCACGACGCGGTCCCCGGCCCGGAAGCCGAATCGCGACGCAATGCTGCGACGGGCAGCCCCCCAGACGATCACGCCGTCCAGGAAGGGATCGATCCCGACGCGTTCATTGAAAGCCGGCGACATCTCGACCAGGCCCGCCCCGTTGAACGGGTTGCGGCCTTCAGCCTCGAACGGCGTCGGCTCCAGAGTCCCCGGTGCGGCTTCCACCCGCACATCCACATCCAGCTCGCGCTCGTTGCGCAGGATCGTGAAACGGGCTTCATCGCCGGCTGCGCGGGTGGCCAGGCGGAAACGGGCGCCCGACTCGTCATTGATGTCGCGACCGTCGATCGCCAGGATCACATCACCCTGGCGCAGCCCGGCATCATCCGCCGCGGCCTGCGGATAGACCTCACCGACCAGCGCACCACGCGG
>NZLV01000056.1 GCA_002694345.1 Maricaulis sp. | reverse complement strand
GCGTGGTCGCGAAGCCCGATTTGTAGACACCATTATTGACCGTGTCGTAGATGCGCTCGTTGAGGGCATCGATCTCGGCGCGCCGGTCCTCGGGGTAATAGTCACCCGGCTTCGCACCGACCCCGTCAAAGGCCGAATTGAACATGCGGATGATCTCGGCGCTCTCATTCGAGACGATGCGTCCGGTCTGCTTGTCCCACAGGACGGGCACGGTCACGCGGCCGGAATAGTCCGGCTCGCTCTCCAGATAGACCTGATAGAGATAGTCCTTGCCGAAGAGACCATCGCCGACGAGGCCGTCGCCGCGATCCTTGAAGGTCCAGCCCTTCTCCTTCATCAGCCAGTCCACGGCGGAGACCGAGATCATGTCCTCCAGGCCTTTCAGGGCCCGGTAGATCAGGGTGCGGTGCGCCCAGGGACAGGCGTAGGACACGTAGAGATGATAGCGCCCGGGCTCGGCCTTGAAGCCGCCGCGGCCCGATGGCCCGGCTTCGCCGTCCGGCGTGATCCAGTTGCGCAATTGCGAGGCCGAGCGCTCGAAACGTCCGCCTGATTTCGATGTGTCATACCAGCGGTCATGCCACTGGCCGTCAACGAGAAGGCCCATGGGTCTGTCCTTGCTGTCGCGGAAAGAAAAAAGGGGGGCGAGGCACGCATCCGCCGGGCAGGGCCTAGAAGCGGCCTGCCTGGAAATCACGAACCGCCTGGTGCAGTTCGGCTTCGGTATTCATGACGAAGGGGCCGTAGCGGGCGACCGGTTCCTTGATCGGCTTGCCGGCGACCAGGAGCAGGCTGGCGCCTTCCGGTCCGGCTTTCAGCTCGATCGTGTCCCCATCCTCAAGCACGCCGAGATCGGGATCATTGACCCGGCCTTCGCCGGAGGAGACCGACCCCTTGTAGACGGCGATGAAAGCGGTGTGTTCCGGATCGATCGCTTCAGTCAGGGTGGCCCCCGGTTCCAGCACGATATCGATCAGGGTGGGCTGGATGGAGACCGATTTGGCCGGACCCGTCACGCCCGTCATGCTTTCCCCTGCCAGAACGCGCAGGGTCGCCCCCGGGCGGGTCTCCACCGGGATCTCGTCCTTGGAGAATTCCTGATAGCCCGGATCGGTCATCTTCAATTGCGACGGCAGGTTCACCCAGAGCTGGAAGCCCCAGAGCCGGCCATCTTCCTGTTCCGGAATCTCCGAGTGGACGATGCCGCGGCCGGCCGTCATCCACTGGATGCCGCCGCCCTCGATCACGCCGGCATGCCCTTTGTTGTCGCCATGGCGCATCTTGCCGTCGAGCATGATGGTCACGGTTTCAAAACCCCGGTGCGGGTGGTTCGGAAAGCCGGCCATATAGTCGGCGCTGTCATCGGAACGGATCTGGTCCAGCATCAGGAAAGGGTCCAGGTCCATCAGCCCGCGATGGCCCAGCATGCGGGTCAGCTTGACGCCGGCCCCGTCCGAGGTTGGCAGGCCGCGCGACACCTTGGTGATGCGGCGCACGCGGGTAAGGGTATCGGTGGCAGACATGGTTTTGTCCTCCTGGCCTGTCGCGCCCGTTTCAGGCGCGGTGTTGAGAGGGAAGATAGGGGCGGCAGCGCCGAAAACCCAGATCAGCACCCGAAAGGCATTGTTTCCAAACCGGAAGGGATCAGGCAGGTTTCAGGAAACAGGGGAAATGACCATGAAACGATTGATTGTCGGCACTGTGAGCCTTCTGGCCCTGGCGGCCTGTACGCCGTCTCAAGAGGCGGCGGCACCGGCCGAAGACCTGTTCGACCAGCTCACCGCGCTGTGTGGCCAGGCCTATGAGGGACAGGTGGTCAGCGAGGACCCGCGCGACGCGGACTGGGCCGCCCAGACCCTCACCATGCATGTTCGCGAATGCTCCGACACGGAGATCCGCATTCCGCTGCATGTCGGCGAGGACCGCTCGCGCACCTGGGTGATCACGCGCCAGGGCGAGGGGCTGCGTCTCAAGCATGACCATCGCCATGAGGATGGCAGCGAGGATGTCCTGACCCAGTATGGCGGCGACACGGTCGGCGTGCCGGCGGCCAACCGGGCCGAGTTTCCGGCCGATGCGTTTTCGCGCGCCCTGTTCGAGCGGGAAGGCATTCCCGCCTCGATGGAGAATGTCTGGTCGATCACGCTGACCGATACCCGCTTCACCTACGCGCTCGACCGTCCCGAGCGGCATTTCGCGGCCGAATTCAACCTGCCCCAGCCGGTGGCCCCGCCGCCTCCGCCCTGGGGCTTCGAGTAGGGATCAGTCCGCGCGGCACTCGCCCGGGTGGACCACACTGACCCCGGCCGAAGCGGCCGTGCAGGCATTGCCATAGGTCTGGCCGTCACAGCCGCACACCGGGCGGTATTCGCGCGTACACATCTGCGGACGCGGCTGGCAGGTGCCCGGCGCATCGGCCGCGCCGCACATGGCGGCCGGCTCATAGCGGCAGTAATTCGTCTCCGGCGCGCCGGCGCAGACCTGCGGTGTCATGCGCATGCCGCCGCAGCTTTCCCCGATGCCGACCTCGATCACGTCGTGCGGCGCATCGGGTGCCGGACCGCCATCCGTGGCGCAGGCGGTGAGCAGAAGGGCGGGCAGGATCAGCCAGATCGCTTTCATGGGTGTCGCTTTCTCTTGGCGGCAAGACGTCGGGGACGGTATCACACGTCCGACTTCAACCGCAGATGAATGTGGACCGACATGACGCTTCGCCTCGCCTTCATGGGAACGCCGGACTTCGCCGCCCGCTCGCTCGCCGAGATCGCCGCCGCCGGGCATGAGGTCGCGCGCGTCTATACCCAGCCGCCGCGGCGGCGGGGCCGGGGCCAGAGCGAGCAGAAGACGCCGGTGCACCAGCTCGCCGACGTGCTGGGCATTCCGGTCTCCACGCCGGAGAGCTTCCGCGACCCGGACGTGATCGCCGAGTTCGCGTCGCTGGACCTCGATCTCGCCGCCGTCGTGGCCTATGGCCAGATCCTGCCGCAGGCGGCGCTGGATGCGCCGCGCCTGGGCTGTCTCAACCTGCACGCCTCCCTGCTGCCGCGCTGGCGCGGGGCGGCACCGATCCAGCGCGCCATCATGGCCGGGGATGAGGTGACGGGCGTGCAGATCCAGCAGATGGAAGCGGGGCTGGATACCGGCCCCATCCTGCTGTCTGAAACCGTGCGCATTGCCGGCACCGACACCGCGGCCAGCCTGCATGACAAGCTGATGGAAACCGGGGCCCTGATGTGGCCGCGCACTCTGTCCGCCCTGCAACGCGACTCGCTGGAAGCCGTGCCGCAGTCCGAAGACGGCGTCACCTATGCCAAGAAAATCTCCTCCGCCGAGGCCCGCATCGACTGGGCGCGTCCGGCCAATGAGCTGGCCTGCCATGTGCGCGGCCTCTCGCCCTTCCCGGGCGCCTGGTTCGTACTGCCGACCGAGAAGGGGCCGGTGCGGGTGAAAGTCCTGATGGCCGAAGCCGTCGACGGCGGCGGCGAGCCGGGCACAGTCCTGACCGATGACCTTGCCGTGGCCTGCGGGGCCGGTGCCTTGCGCCTGACCCGTCTCCAACGGGAAGGCAAGGGCGCCATGGATGTCGCCGATTTCCAGCGCGGCAATGCGGTCGCCATCGGCACGGTGCTGGCCTGATGCCCCGCTACAAGCTCACCCTTGAATATGACGGCACGCCGTTTTCCGGCTGGCAACGCCAGGACAATGCGCCCTCCGTGCAGGAGAGTCTGGAACGCGCCGCCGAGGCGCTCGATGGCGCGCCGGTCCTGGTCTATGGCGCAGGCCGGACCGATAGCGGTGTGCACGCGCTGGGGCAGGTCGCCCATATCGATCTCGTCAAGGATCTGGCCGGCGACAAGGTGCGCGACGCGATCAATTACCATCTCAAGCCGGACCCGGTCGCCGTGCTGGAGGCCGAGCGCGTGGCGGACGATTTCCACGCCCGCTTCTCGGCCTCCAAACGCCACTATCTCTACCGCATGATCGACCGGCGCCCGCCGCTCACCCTGGATCGGGGCCAGGTTTGGCGCGTACCGCGCGCCCTCGATGCCGAGGCCATGCATCACGCCGCCCAGGCCCTCATCGGCCAGCATGATTTCACCACCTTCCGTGACGCCCAGTGCCAGGCCGAAAGCCCGGTGAAGACGCTCGATGCGATCTCGGTCTCGCGCTATGGCGAAGAGGTCCAGCTGACCTGTTCGGCCCGCTCCTTCCTGCACCGCCAGGTCCGCTCCATGGTCGGCTCGCTGGTCGAGGTCGGGGTCGGCAAATGGTCGGCGAAGGATTTCAAGGCGGCGCTGGACGCCGCTGACCGCTCGCGCTGCGGTCCGGTCGCGCCGTCAGACGGGCTCTACCTGGTCGCGGTGGATTATCCGGACGCCTAGCCCGGCACCTGCAACGTGCCCAGATAGGCCATCACGGCCAGCTCGATCGCCAGGATCGGAGCCGCTGCGGCCAGCGCCGAGGTAATGGTCGGCAGGCCCAGGCTGACATAGGCCACGCGCCAGTGCACCAGCACCCGGATATAGGGATAGATGTTGAGCGCCAGCGCGGTCAGGAAGGTCGGCAGGATCTGCGCCGTATAGGCCATCCAGACCACAAAGAGATAGAAATACAGCCAGAGCACGGCCCAGTTGTGGACCACGGTCCACCGCACGAAAGCCTGCCGGGCGCCTGTGACGAAACAGGCCGCGGCGGCCGCGACTGGGAAGATGAACCAGGACAGGGCCTGCACCACGAACTGGTCGGCATAGCTCATCGTGCCGCCGGCCCGGGCGGTGGCGGCCTGGATCAGCAGGATCATCGGGATGGCCGCCAGAATGGCGGCGAAGGAGCGCCAGAAGCCGCTGATCGAGGTGTTGAACCCGTCCTGCCAGCCCGGCCGGAAGGCGAGGAGGCGCAAACTGGCCCGGGTTCCGACCCAGCCCTCTGCGATCAGCCGGATCATGACGGGGTATCCGTGAAATAGCGGGTCAGGATGCGGGTGTAGATTTTCGTCAGGGTCTCGATATCGCTGACCGGAACCCGCTCATCCACCTGGTGCATGGTGGCACCGACCAGTCCGAACTCCGCCACCGGGCAATAGGCCTGGATGAAACGGGCATCGGAGGTTCCACCGCCTGTCGTCAGGGCGGGCCGCCGGCCGGTCTCGGCCTCGATCGACTCCTGCAACAGGGTGGTGAACGCACCGGCCGGTGTCAGGAAGGCTTCGCCGGTGACATGGATGTCGGCCTGCACCCGGCCCTCAAAGCCCAAACCCGCCTTGGCCACCTCATCCTCGATCCAGTCGGTGAGGTCCGCGCCGGTATGGGCGATATTGAAGCGGATGTTGAACCGGGCCGTGGCCTCGGCCGGGATCACATTCGTGGTCGGATTGCCGACATCCACCGAGGTGATTTCCAGATTGGACGGCTGGAAGTGCGGCACGCCGGCATCCAGGATGCGGGCCTGGAGACGTTCCAGCAGCGCCATCAGGCGCGGGATCGGGTTCTCGGCCCGCTCCGGATAGGCGACATGGCCCTGGCGTCCGGTGACCGTGATGCGGCAATTCAGCGAACCGCGGCGGCCCGACTTGATCGTGTCGCCCAGCGCATTGGGATTGGTCGGCTCGCCGACCAGGCAATGGCTGAAGCGTTCGCCTTCTTCTTCCAGCGCCTTCAGAACGGCCTTGGTGCCGTGGATGGCGGGGCCTTCCTCATCACCGGTGATCAGGAAGGCGATGGAGCCCTTGGGCGCGCCCTCGCTCTCCAGAAACCGGCGGACGGACGCGATCATGGCGGCGATTGCGCCCTTCATGTCCGCGGCACCGCGGCCCCACAGCATGCCGTCCTCTTGCGTGGCGGCGAAGGGCGGCTGTTTCCAGTCCGTCTCCGCGCCGGGCGGGACCACATCGGTATGGCCGGCGAAGAGGAAGCAGGGCTCTGCCGTGCCCAGCCGGGCATACAGATTGTCGACCTCACCGAAGGGATAGCGGCGGCAGGCAAACCCCATCGTTTCCAGCGCGGTTTGCACAACGCCCAAAGCCCCTTCATCCCGGGGTGTGATGGAGGGACGCTGGATCAGCGCCTGCGCAATCGGCAGGGGCTGGGAGAGATCGGCAATCACGTCAGAGCTCAACGATGAGGTCCTTGTCGTATTCCAGTCCGGCCAGGCGGCAGGCGGTCTTGATCCGGGCGAGCTTCTGTTCGCGGGAGAGGTTCACATCGACATACCAGTCGTCGCAGAGTTTTTCAGCATGTTTGGTGAGTTGTGGCGAGCGCGGATAAAGCGCCTCCGGACTCCGGGCGACAACACGGCGGCGCCCGGTCCCCTCCTGTGACAGGAGGCTGAGCAGGCCGGGCCGGGTTCGTTCAAGCCAGATCAGGGCCAGCCGGTAGGCCGATTTCTGGCTTCCGGCGAAATACGATTTGTCGTGGAGGCGCAGTTGATACCGGCCTGTCTGCCGGCCGGTCGTTTCCTCCGGGTCCAGCCAGTCCCGGGGGATGGGCCGCGAAGGCGGCACCGGCTCGGCCGGCGGAGACGCGGTCGCCAACACCCGACGCAGAATATCGGCCTGGCTCTCCTCCAGGGACGCACGGTGCGCTTCCAGCGCCTTGTACAAACCAAGATCCAGCTCAATCACGTGGGACATGATGGGCCTCACAATCTCCTTATAAGGAAATGTATCGCAGCCCGGTGTGAGGTCAAGGTGGGGGCAGGGTGCGCGGATGCCTGCCCGGAGGCTTCGTGTTGCTCCCATTCGCCCCGAGCGCCTGCATGCCATGATGCCTCCAGGCCGAGAGTTTCCGTCGGCAATGAGATGGGGCCACCATGATTTCTCGGCCACCGATCGCTTCCGTCCCTCTGCGGATCTGTCCGGCACAAGGTCCCGTCCACCATGGCCTACCATCCCCCAAGACCTCCCGCCCGCTCGGCATTCCCGGCCGCGATTGTCCCGACGCGAGCGGCGGTTCGCGTTTAAATCCCTTATAAGGAGCGGTCCGAGCCGCGCGACCAGGCGGCTGGCGGTGATGAAAGGTGGATCGGGCCTAGCCGGGAGGGGGAGGGGACCGTTATGAAAGGGCCTCCGCACCCAGCCATATCGAGGGACACTGAGATGAAAAAGTTCGCGGCCCGCGAAGTCGAGGAAGCCAACGGAACCAGCTATCCGCCCGAATTTGCCAAGGCGGTGGCCGGGCGCCACTACCGGCGGCTCAGCGTGGCGGCCGGTCTGGATCAGTTCGGCGTCAATCTGGTGCGGCTGGAGCCGGGTGCCTGGTCATCCCAGCGCCACTGGCATTCCGATGAGGACGAGTTTGTCATCATCCAGTCCGGCGAGGCCGTGCTGGTGACGGAAGAGGGCGAGATGACGATGCAGGTGGGCGATTGCGCCGGCTTTCCGGCGGGCGTCGAGGACGCCCACCATCTGATCAACAAGTCCGACGAAGACTGTGTCTTCCTGGTGGTCGGATCGCGCTCGGATTCCGATGCCTGCGATTATCCCGATATCGATCTGAAAGCCCTGCCCGGACGCTATTCAGGCGTCGGCGGTTTCACCCGCAAGGACGGCTCGCACTATTGATCTAGTGCGAGCGGCCGTGGGTTTCCCGATAGCGCTCCATCGAGACGGAGATCTTGAAGGTCTCGCGGTATTTCGGGGAGCCAACCGGGCGCGGCGGCTTCTGCGAGGTCAGCGCCAGGATGCGTTCCAGCGTGTCATGCGCGGCACCGGACTGGCCGGCGCCGATATAGGCGTGCAGCTCGACCAGCGCGTCCGACAGCGGGTCACCGCCACGGATGATGAAATAGGGCTCGTCCTTGGCCAGGCGATTATAGACGTCGAATTCGGACGGATTGTTCGCCGAACCATAGGGGGCGGCCGGGTCGGCTGCCGGACGGTCCTTGGTCTCGTTATCGCTCATGACGGGCCCCTTGTGTGAAAGACCGGCCCATAGCATCAGATTCGCAGGCTTTGCGGTAGCGTCGGATCACCGCAGGCGGCAGGTGACGCGGCGTTTCCCCCTGCTATCTTCTGACCCGACAGCAGCATTTCACAGGGGAGCGCCATCATGAGCCCAGTCCGTTATCTGGCGGCCGCATGGATGGCGGTGGCAATCATGGCAGGTCCGCTCCAGGCACAAGAGGGGGATCAGGTCCGCGCCCGCGATATCGGTCTGGCGCCGGGCGTCCTGACGCCGGGTCCGCTGAATGCGATCACCGATGTGGAGGGCGTGCAGGTCGGTCATGTCACCCTGACCGGTCCGGATTTCCTGCGCACCGGTGTCACGGCGATCCGGCCTCATCCCGGTGATGAATATGCTGACCGTGTCCCTGCTGCGCTCGCCGTGGGCAATGGCTATGGCAAACTGATGGGCGCGACCCAGATCCGCGAGCTCGGCGAGATCGAAACGCCGATCCTGCTGACCAATACGATGTCCGTGCCGCGCGTCGCGGATGGCCTGCTCGACTGGTCGCTGGCCCGGCCGGGGCATGAGAACATTGGCTCGCTCAACATGGTGGTCGGTGAGATCAATGATGGCCGGCTCAATGATATCCGGGCCCGCGCCATCCAGCCGGAACATGCGGTCGAGGCCCTTGAGGCCGCCACGGGCGGACCGGTGGGTGAGGGCAATGTCGGCGCCGGCGCCGGTACGGTGGCCTTTGGCTGGAAGGGCGGGATCGGAACCGCTTCGCGCCACCTGCCCGAAGCGCTCGGCGGCTGGACGCTGGGGGTTCTGGTGCAGAGCAATTATGGCGGCGTGCTGCAGATGGACGGCCTGTCCGTGGGTGAGACGCTGGGCCAGTTCTACCTGTCCGACCATGTCGCCGATGACCGGGCCGATGGCTCGATCATGATCATCATCGCCACCGATGCGCCCCTGTCCGATCGCAATCTGGAACGTCTGGCCAGCCGCGCCTTCGCCGGTCTGGCGCGGACCGGGGCCTCGATGACCAACGGGTCGGGCGATTACGCCATCGCCTTTTCCACCCATCCCGATGTGCGCCGCACGCCGGAACGCCGCGCCGCACCGGCAAGGGTGGCCGACCTGCCCAATGGCCAGATGTCGCCCCTCTTCCAGGCCGTGATCGAGACCACGGAAGAGGCGATCTACAATTCCCTCCTCATGGCGCAGGAT
>NZLV01000055.1 GCA_002694345.1 Maricaulis sp. | reverse complement strand
CCGGCGCGGCGCGCCACCCTCTCCCGCAAGGAGAGAGGGTGTTCCGAAGGGGCCGATCCGTGGGCGTCCGCTTCAGCGGACAAACCCATCAGGCCAGGCCGCTATCCCCGGCATACAGCCCGGTATCGCCGAGCAGCGATTCGATGCGCAGAAGCTGGTTGTATTTGGCGGTGCGGTCGGAACGGGCCAGCGAGCCGGTCTTGATCTGTCCGCAATTCGTGGCGACGGCCAGATCGGCAATGGTCGCATCCTCCGTCTCGCCGGAGCGGTGGGACATCACGGCACCATAGCCGGACCCCATGGCCAGATCGACAGCGTCCAGGGTTTCCGAGAGCGTGCCGATCTGGTTGACCTTCACCAGGATGGCATTGGCCGCGCCCATTTCGATGCCGCGGGCCAGGCGATCCGGATTGGTCACGAAGAGATCGTCACCCACCAGCTGGCAGTGATCGCCAACGCGATCGGTCAGGGCCTTCCAGCCATCCCAGTCATCCTCGGCCATACCGTCCTCGATGGAGACGATCGGATATTTGCCCACCAGTTCTTCCAGATACTGGGCAAAGCCGGCGGAGTCGTGGGTCACGCCGGCGCCTTCCAGCACGTATTTGCCGTCCTTGAAAAATTCCGTGGAAGCCACATCGAGGGCCAGGGCAACATCTTCGCCCGGCGTGTAGCCAGCCTTCTCGATGGCCGCCATCAGCACGTCCAGTGCCTGCTCGGCGGAATTCAGGTTCGGCGCGAAACCGCCCTCATCGCCGACATTCGTGTTCAGGCCGTCCGCCTTGAGGCGGGCTTTGAGCGAATGGAAGATCTCAGCACCGCAACGCAGGGCTTCGGAGAAGCTGGGCGCGCCGACCGGCATGATCATGAATTCCTGGAAGTCGATCGGATTGTCGGCGTGGGCGCCGCCATTGATCACATTCATCATCGGCGTCGGCAGGATGCGGGCATTCATGCCGCCCACATAGCGATAGAGCGGAATGCCCTGCACGTCGGCAGCCGCCTTGGCGACAGCCAGGGACACGCCCAGCATCGCATTGGCGCCCAGGCGGGCCTTGTTCGGCGTGCCGTCCAGCGCGATCATCGCCTCGTCGATGCGGCGCTGGTCCTCGGCATCCATGCCGGCCAGCGCTTCAAAGATCTCGCCTTCGACATTGCCGACCGCCTTGATGACGCCCTTGCCGCCATAGCGCTCGCCGCCATCGCGCAGCTCAACCGCTTCATGGGCGCCCGTGGAGGCGCCGGACGGGACCGCAGCGCGGCCGAAGGAGCCGTCTTCCAGCAGCACGTCGACCTCAACGGTCGGATTGCCGCGGCTGTCGAGGATCTCCCGGGCGACGATATCGATAATGGCGGTCATGGCGGCCCTTTCGCACACTCAAAAAGTCTTGCCGCTTCATACCCGCACCGGGCCTGTGTGCAAGGGGAAGAGAGGCAAAATCCGCATGTTAGCGAAAACAATCTGTCCTGCCGTTTCATTGGCGGCGGCGGTCATATGAAATGCATCAAAATTTGCGGATCGGATTAGAGGAATTTCAAAAGCCCAGCGGCGATCATCCGGTCCGATAAAAACGAAGGAGCCGGATCACCGGCCCATCCCCAACCTCAAGAGCCCGGATGCCTACAACGCCGAGAATCGAAACCGTCGAACAGGTCTTCAATGGCCAGGCTGTCATGATCCGGCTGGCCGGCCTGCAGACCGTGGATTTCGCCACACCGATCCGCAAACTGGTCTACTGGCTGTCCAGCAAGGGCATCCGGCACTTCATCTATGATCTTCGCAAGGCGCAATACGTCACCGAGGACGTTCACCAGATCACCGAATATATCATCGCTGCCGCCCGCGTGATGCCGCGCTTCCACGTCGCCATCCTGCACCAGGGCGAGAACCCGACCGTCGTGCAGGCCCTGATCAAGGCCAACAAGACCATGGGCAATGCGGTGGTGGACGTGCGCTCGCTGGACGAGGCCCGCAACTGGATGTTCCCCGGCCTGGTCGACCCGGTCAGCCTGGACGACGACACGTTCGATCTCGATTCGCTGGACCGGCGCAGCGCCTGACACCCGCCGCTCCGGTCGTCAGACAAGAAAAAACGCCCGGTCTTTCGACCGGGCGTTTTTCTTTGCCGTGAAGCGAGAAGGACGGATCAATCGTCCTTCGGCTCCAGGATCTGACGGCCACGGTACATGCCGGACTTCAGATCAACGTGGTGCGGGCGACGCAGCTCACCGCTGTCCTTGTCTTCGATGTAGACAGGGGCAGACAGCTTGTCGTGGGCCCGGCGCATGCCGCGCTTGCTCGGCGTGGTTTTTCTCTTAGGGACGGCCATGAGCCTCTCCACAGTCTTGAATCATGCTCCGGACAGCCAGCGCCATCCGTTCGAGCCGCGCGATATACATGCTGTTCGGGGGGCACGCAAGCGCTTGTCTGCTTTGAGTGCAGGCATTTGCAGGCCCTGTCGGTCAGCTCTCGGAGCTCAAACGGGCCGACCCGCCCATCGAGGTGCGGAATTCATAGCGCGATGGCGAGCCATAAACCCGGATGGAGGCTCCTGTCGAGGCCCGTCCTGACACGCTTTGCGTGGCATGGGCACGCAAATCAGCCCCCGTCGAACCGCTGGCATCGACATCCTCGCAGACCAGATCACCGGCATGCGCATAAGCCCCGGTGGAAACATGCGCATCCAGAGCCGCACAGCTGCCTGACAGACGAACCTCGGCACCGGTTGAGACCTCCAGTTCCAGATCGCCCAGGACCAGGTCACGACCCTGCACCGAGACGCCGCGGTTGAAGTCCAGCTCGGTCAGATGTGTGACCGTGATCTCCACGACCACATCCAGCGCCCGGCGACGCGAGAAAAAGCCGCTGTCCTGGTCGATGTCCAAAAGACCATTGCGAACATCGACTTCCACATCATCAAAATCATCGGCATCACCGACCAGCCGGACCGAGGGTGTATCACCCTGGATGATTTCGACCTCGAACCCGCCACCGGCATTGATCCGGTCGAACGGTCCGGCATGGACTTCGCGACTGTCCTGCGCGACGGCCGTACCGGCCAGCAGGGCCGTCATGGCCAGACCACTCAGAAAGACCTGTTTCACGTCCACTCTCCCTCATTCCCTCCCCCACGATCAGGGAGGCGTTACAGGTGAGATGCATCCGAAAGCGTGTTTGGATGCAGGCAGGGTCTAAAAAGGGCACAGAATCGCCTTCAGCCGGGGACACGCCATGGACGTCGCGGAATTCGAACTCTGGTCCAAACGGATCGCGGAATGGTCGGCAGAGTATCGCGAGACACTGAGGGACCGCTCGGTCCGGCCCAATGTGGCGCCCGGCGAGACCCTCGCACAGATTCCCGCCTCTCCCCCGGATGATGGCACCGGGTTTTCCGAAATATTCGCGGAGTTTGCACGTCTGATTCCCGACGCCATGACCCATTGGCAGCACCCGCGCTTCTTCGCCTACTTCCCGGCCAATGCCGCCCTGCCCTCGGTCCTGGCCGAGCAGATTGTTTCCACCATCGCGGCGCAATGCATGCTCTGGCAGACCTCACCGGCGGCGACGGAGCTGGAAACCCGGATGATCGACTGGCTGCGTCAGGCCATGGGGCTGCCGGATGGCTGGCGCGGCGTGATCCAGGACAGTGCGTCCTCGGCGACGCTGTCGGCGGTGCTGACGATGCGGGAAAGAGCGCTGGACTTCAAAGGCATCCATACCGGCCTGAGCGGCCATGCCGCCCCCCGCATTTATGCTTCCGCCCAGGCCCATTCCTCGGTCGACAAGGCGATCTGGGTCGCCGGGATCGGGCAGGACAATCTGGTCAAGATCCCGACCCGCTCCGACTTCGGCATGGATCCGGAAGCCTTGCGCGCCGCCATCGCCGAGGATCGCCGGAAGGGACTGCAACCGGCCGGGATCATCCTGTGCGTCGGTGGGACCGGAATCGGCGCCTGTGATCCGGTCGCCGCGATTCTCGACATCGCCCGGGAGGAAGACCTGTACACCCATGTCGATGCCGCCTGGGCCGGTTCAGCGATGATCTGTCCGGAGTTCAGACCCTATTGGGACGGCGTGGAACATGCCGACAGCATCGTCTTCAATCCGCACAAATGGCTGGGGGCGCAATTCGACTGCTCGGTGCAATTCCTCAAGGACCCGACCGACCAGCTCAAGACGCTGACCCTGCGGCCGGACTATCTGGAAACCCCCGGCTTTGAGGATGTTGTCAATTACTCCGAATGGACCATTCCGCTGGGCCGCCGCTTCCGCGCCCTGAAGCTCTGGTTCCTGATCCGCTATTACGGCCTGGACGGGCTGCGCCAGCGCATCCGCAACCATATCGCCTGGGCGAAGGACGCCGAACGCCTGATTGGCGAAACCGAAGGGCTGGAAATCACGACCCCCTGCTCTTTCAGCCTGTTCAGCTTTGCCTGTTCAGACGGAGATGATGCGACCGCAGCGCTGCTGGAGCGGATCAACACCGATGGCCGCACCTATCTTACTCAGACACGGCACCAGGGTCGCTCTGTGATCCGCTTCCAGGTGGGTCAGTTCGATTGCACCCGCCAGGACGTGCTGGACGGCATTGCGGCCGTTCGGGCGCTTCACGCCGGATAGCGCCACGGTGTTTCCACCTGGCGGTATGAGAGGCGTGCGGGAGGCCTGACGGGTCGGATTTCGTAGTGAGTGTGAGTGACCTGACAGGTCTCCCGCACGCGGAGATTTGATCGTCTTCCCTTGCGGGCGACGCACCGAAACCGCCTGGGTGCCAGCACGGTCGTGACCTTGTGCCGTGTGGCCCGGGCGATGGCCCTGCCGGAGCTCGGGATGTCACCCCCTCGCGCGGACAGGCTCCGCAAACCTCCGGGCACAAGGGACTGAGCTCGCGCCTCTCTTCCCGGAAGTCGAGAGGGAGTCTGGCACGGGTTTGTGGGGGTGGGGATAAGTTTTCTTTTGTCCGCTTCGCGGACGTCCCCTCACCCGGCGCATGCGCGCCACCCTCTCCCGCTGGGGGAGGGGGTATAGATAAGTCTGACAGAAAATATCCAGCGCTGCCTGCAGGATCATCGAATGGTCAAAAGTTCTGTTGTTTTGTCTAGATGCAGAAGCGAGGTTGGAGGTTGAGACACCCTGGGACTTTTTGATTGCGCCAGGCGTTTAGAACAGCAGGGACGTCGAGTTCGGTTGGGTCTTGGCTCCAGCTTCTTGAGAAGCTGGCGTCATCGCTGTTTGGCGTTGGGTTAGGCCGGTCGATCTGAATGCGTGTTGGCATCATCATGGCGTCACCAATTAAGATCGCCTCTCCTCGGCGCAAAGCGGAAAACATCGACGTTATCCCGCGAGCTGAATCCGGCAAAAGGCCACGAACGTAAGACTGATCATCGGGATTAGAAATCCGAAGGCACAAGAAGCTCCCACACTGCGACAGGATCGTTGAAGATAGCTCACGAGGGCGCTGGCTGATCACATTCAAGCTGATGCCGTATTTACGGCGCTCCTTTGCAATGCGTTCGGCAGATTGCCTGGTCGAAAAATTTCGAGCTTCTTCTGAAAGGTAGATGTGCGCCTCATCGGCAAATACCGCAATTGGGTATTTGTCGTCGTGGACACGGCTATACCAATAAGAAAAATCAAACAGGCAATGCATCATCAGTGAAATTATTGAACCGCGTACATCGAATGGCAGCGGTTGCGTCGGCATTCTCCAAAATTCAACGCGCCGATATCAGAGAGAGCGTGATTGAGTTTGTGATAGCCATTGGCCACCGAAACGGGCTGAAACTTTAGACCAGGTTGCTTTGTAGAACCAAGATGGCTGTCGATCAGTGTGATCGCAAACTCCAGCCCTCTCGCGTAACGATTTGACCTGGCAGCTTCCCATGGCGGGTTGACCTCTTAACCCCATCCTTGCTCCATTTGCGTAGGTTCGCTTCATGCGATTGGGCGGAGTACTGCAGGGGCGCTTCTATGGAAATCTCAATCGATCTTGGCTTTGTCGCGCTGTTGAACGGTGTGGTATCCTTTGCCTTTGCTGTGCTTGTGACAAGCGTCTTCTGGCTGACCTATCAGGTCATCCGGCTCACCCGTCTGAATCAGGCTCTGGGCTGGGTCCTGGACCGTGGCGATGTTTTCCTGCGCAAAGTCTTCATCCACCTCACCGGCGCGTCTCAACAATCGCCCTTGCGGCGTTGGGGGGTGTTTGTGCTCTATTTCGCTGCCCTGGCTATCATCGGTGCCTTTGCACCGCTCGCCGTGGCGTTGATCTCGAACGGTGCCGCTCTTGTCTCTATCCTGGCGATCTATCGTTACTGGGAGCGCGATGAAGACAAACGGATCGAGCGCATTTCAGAGGGACGGTCCAATTATGATGGCCAAGACCTTCGTGACGAGATGTTTGCAGCCATCGGTCTCTTGCTCTTTTTTATCCCGCTTGGCTATGTCCGGATAAGCGAGGCGGGTACCGTTCTCTCCGGTCACTCGCCATATCCGTCCATCGATGCTGCACTCTTCGTCTGGGGGGAGCTGACCAAGGCTCTGCCGCTGGTGGACTGGAGCGAGGTCTTCCGGGTACGCAACCTCTCGGGTGTAGAGGCGTCCGGAGCTGTCGGGCTTTCACTCAACTTCTTCATCCGTATCCTGTTTGACCTTCTCGTGCTTGCGGGCATTTTGCGCACGCTTGAAATCCTGCGCAGCCAGTCCCGTGGTGACGACCTCCGCACAGAGGAGGAGGCGCTTCGATCCGGGGACCCTGCCAAAGTCGAGGCAGCACTCGACCGGATCATCGAAGTCGCGCTTCTTGGCCGCCGTCATGCGATTTCGCACTTGTTCGAGATCACTCAAGCAAGCCGCTCCGATGGTCGTTTGGCGGAGCCACGCTGGCGGGAGAAAGCGGCGCGCGCCTTGGCAGACGTGGCCGAGGCTTTGCTGGAGAGTTCGGTTGATTTGACGGACCTGGACAAGCGTCTTCTCGCAATCGAGGCCTTTAAGGTATCCAGCAGGTTCATCCAGACGATTGACCTGTTTTCATGGACGCGTGCACAAAACGGTCTGGGCAGTGCGCTTCTGGCCCTCGGCGAAATTGCGGGAGATACATCCCGGATGGAGGAGGCCGTGGCGGCTTTTCGAGCCGCATTGGAGGTTCAGAATCGCGATGCATTGCCCGCTGACAGGGCGTGGACGCTAAACAATCTGGGTGCTGCACTTATGATTTTTGGCCGGATCGCGGGTGACGCGTCACGGCTGGAGGAGGCCGTGACGGCTTTTCGGGCGGCTTTGGAGGTTCGAACCCGGGACGGCATGCCCGCCGACTGGGCAGCGACGCAGAACAATTTGGGCATTGCGGCTCAGACCCTTGGCCAGATTGCAGGTGATACGATCCGGCTAGAGGAGGCCGTGACGGCCTTTCGGGCAACTTTGGAGGTCCGAACCCGGGACACCATGCCTGTGGACTGGGCAAGCACGCAGAACAATCTGGGCATAGCGCT
>NZLV01000054.1 GCA_002694345.1 Maricaulis sp. | reverse complement strand
GTGACATCATCGCCCACCATGACCGGCTGCCGGCCACGGAAGGGCGGCATCTGCATCAGCCGCGCGATCGCGCGGGCCTTGCTGGCACCGTCCGGCTTGGCCTCGAACACCATCTTGCCCGATTGCAGGGAATAGCCGGCCTGCTGCCCGACAATTTCCGTCAGCGCCCGCTCCAGCGCGGTCTTGGCCTCCGGGGTCTGCCGGTAGTGCAGGGCCAGGACCGGGCCCTTTACCTCCAGCCGGGTCCCCGGATGGGCCTCGGTCAGCCCGAACAGGGCACGATGCAGCGCGTCAGGTGCCGTCGGCGCGAAAGCCCGCGGCCGTTGTCCCGGGGCGCAGATGTCCGATCCGTGACCGCCCACCCGCCAGATGTCACCGGGGATCCGGCGGTCCAGATCGCGCACATCCCGTCCGCTCACCACGGCGAGCGCGGAGTTCATCCGGGCTGACAGGGCCTGCAGGACGCGGATGCGGTCAGCGGCCAGGAAAACCGTGTCCGGGTTGGACTGCAGCTCCGCCAGCGTTCCGTCGAAATCCAGGAACAGGGCATGCCCACCCGGATCAAGGGGAAAGGGGGGCTCAAACCCGTCCGAAGCCTGTGTCGTCATGTCCGGTTCCAGCATCATATTCGGTCACTCGGCCGGTGTGAGGTCTTTCAGAAAACGATTGCGCCACCAGCTGACATCCTGTTCCTCGACCACCGCCTTCAGCTTGCGCCAGCGGGTCTGGCGCTCCTCCAGCGGCATGGTCAGGGCCTGAAAGATGGCTTCGGCGACCTTGAACTTGTCATGCGGATTCACGATCAGCGCATCGCGCAATTGCTCGGCGGCACCGGCAAATTCGGACAGGACCAGCACGCCGGGATCGTCCTCCGGCTGGGCCATGATGAATTCCTTGGCAACCAGGTTCATCCCGTCTCGCAGCGGCGTCACCAGGCCAACCCGGGCAATCCGGAACAGGCCGGCCAGTTCTTCCCGCGAATAGGAGCGGGCCAGATAGCGCAGCGGGATCCAGTCCAGATCGCCATGGTCGCCATTGATGCGTCCGGCCAGCTGGTCCAGCTGGACGCGCAATTCCTGGTATTCCTCGACCTTGGAGCGCGAGGGCGGCGCGATCTGCGTCACTGAGACCTTGCCATCCATTTCCGGGTGCGCGTCGAACAATTGGCCGACGGCCTCGAAACGCTGGGGCAGGCCCTTGGAATAATCCATCCGGTCGACCCCGATCACCAAATGACGATCACCGAGAAAGCGGCTGATCCGTTCCGCAGCCCGGTCTGCCAGGGGCGTTTGCGCTGCGTCGCGGAACCCGTCCGGATCGATCCCGATCGGATACGCGGCGACACGGGTCGTGGTGCCGAACACCCGGATCAGGTCCTCGCCCAATTCCTCGCCATCGAACTGGTCGACCAGATAGCGCACGAAATTGGCGCGGTCGTGGGAGGACTGGAAGCCGATCACGTCATAGGCGCACATCGCCCGTGCGATCCAGTGATGCTCGGGAATGGCGCGGAACATTTCCGGTGGCGGGAAGGGGATGTGCAGGAAGAAGCCGGTCGGCCCTTCCCAGCCGGAATGGCGCAGCGCATCCCCCATCAGCAGGAAGTGGTAATCATGCACCCAGACCGTATCGCCGGGCTGCAGGCGGTCGGCAACAATGCCAGCAATGCGTTGATTGACGTCGGAATAGACCTTGAAGGCCTCGCCATTGAAGGCGGCCAGGTCGAGCCGGTAGTGGAAGACCGGCCAGATCACCCGGTTGGCATAGTTGAGATAATAATCCTCGTGTTCGGCATGGGTGAGATCGGTGAGAACAAACTCCACACCCTCATCCCGGAACACATTCGCCCCGCGCGGGGCTTCGTCGACCAGATTGCCGCTCCATCCGAACCAGCTCCCGCCGGTCTCCTTGAGCGATTCCCAGACAGCGACCGCCAAGCCTCCGGCGCGCGCCTTCGGGTCAGCAGCGGTCCGGTTCGAAATCGCGATGAGGCGGCCCATCCTGTCTCCTTCTATCCGTGCCGAGTGTGGCGACGATCGGGAAGGAGGCAAGCCGGGGCACCGGGCCCGGGCAGCAGAGCCGGGGTGCCGCCAGTCCGGCGGGCTGGATTGCTCCGATATGGACAATCACAGCGCGCCCGTCCGGAAAACACCGGACCGGCTTGACGTTCGAGCGCGCGCGGCGGAGCGGGTGAGGAGCCGGGCCGGATCAGGCCGCGGCGATGAGGCCCTTGTCCTTGAGATAGGCCTGCAATTCACCGGTCTCGAACATCTCCTTGACGATGTCGCAGCCGCCCACGAACTCCCCCTTGATGTAAAGCTGGGGAATGGTCGGCCAGTTGGAGAAGTCCTTGATCCCCTGGCGAATTTCACCGTCTTCGAGCACGTTGACGCTCTCGAAATCGACCTGGAGATGATCAAGGACACGCGCCACCACCGACGAGAACCCGCATTGCGGGAAGACCGGCGTGCCCTTCATGAACAGCACAACATCATGGTTCTCGATGGTGTTCTTGATCGTGTCCTGGGCCGACATGGCGTTTCTCCTGATTGGATCCTGACTGTCTAGCTAGGACGGCGGGCCGGGCTCTTCAAGTGTGCTCTGCAAGACCGGCGATTCGGGCATTGGCCGCCAGATTGCGGCTTCGCGTGGTCAGACAGACCAGCGCATCGGCCAGACCACTGTCGAAGGCCCATTTCAGGGCGTCGAGCGCGTTCAGGGCGGATTCGGCAGGCGGGGTTCCGGTCAGGGCTTGTTTCAGGCGACGGGCCGCATACCAGAGGTCGCCGCGGCTCAGGGGCAGGTTTGCCGTGCTGCTGGCACCGGCCATGACCTCGATCCCGATCACGCTCAGTCCGGCCTGTCGTGCCCGGGCCAGGCGCGCCCGGGATGCGTCGTCGAGCCCGTCATTGACCGGGGCCATGATCGCGTCGAACACACCCAGATCGATGGCCGTGTCCAGCTCGGCGCCGCGGCCGCACACGCCGATATGGCGCAACAGGCCGCGCTCCCGGAAAGCGGTCAGGCGCCGGATCAGGCGCGGGTCCAGCTCTTCCGGTGACGGACCGTGCAGCAGGAGAAGGTCGATATGGCCGCAGCCCATCCGCTCGATCGAGGCCTTGAACGACATCTCGACAGCGCCGGGCGAGAAGTCGCGCTTACGCCCGGCATGGATGCCCGCCTTGGTCGTGATGAAGACCCGGTCGCGCGGCAGGGTTTTCAGGGCCTGACCCAAGCGCTTCTCCGCTTCGCCATTGCCATAGGCCGGACCCGTGTCGAACAGGGTGACGCCCTGTCCCACGGCCTCCCGGATCAGGGCTTCAGTGCGCGAACGGGACAGTCCGAGACCGGCATGCGGGCCTGTGACGCCGAATCCGAGGCGGGAAAAAGCGGCGTCCTGGATCATGTCAGACGTCCGGCGTCCGGGTTTCCAGCGCCAGGGCGTGCAGCTCTCCACCCATCTTGTCACCCAGGGCCGCATAGACCATCTGGTGCTGCTTCACGCGCAGCAATCCCTTGAAGCTCGGCGAGGTCACCACGGCCTTCCAGTGGTCATTGTCCCCAGCCAGGTCCGTCATCTCGACATCGGCATCAGGGATGCCGGCCTTGATCAGGGCGACAATGTCTTCGGCGGGCATGGGCATGGGCAGCTCCTTGTTCGCTCAACACACCGTGAGCGGGCGTGTTCGAGCCTTGTCTTGAACCCGGCACAGGGGCGGGGCCATATCGGGTCAAGCTAATCACCCCTGCCGCCCGGGAAAAGCCCATGAGCACCGTCTTTGCTGCCAAACTCGCCCTGCGCCTCGGATTGGGTCTGATCAATCTGGCCGTCGCCGTTTTCCTGTTCACCTCGATGGCCATGGCCGGCGAGCAATTCGTGGACGCGGAAGGCCATCCGGTCGGCGGCTATGATGTTGTCAGCTATCACACTGCGCCGGCGCCCCTGCCGGGCGATCCGGACATCACCGCGTCCTACAATGGCGTCACCTGGCTGTTCGCCAGCACCGCCAATCGCGACCTGTTTCTTGCTCATCCGCAGCGCTATGTGCCCGCCTATGACGGGCACTGCGCCTGGGCCCTGGCCGATGGTCGCAAGGTGCGGTCCGATCCGCTGGCCTACCGGGTCGTTGACGGCGTGCTCTACATGAACTTCTCGCCGCGCATCCAGCGCCGCTGGGAGGAGGACATTCCGGGCTATCTGGAACAGTCCGAATCCCATTGGCCGGAGCTGGAGCCTGAACCGGCCGCCCGGCCGCGGGGTGGCTGGTTCTGATCCGCATCCTCAAGTGACGGAAATTTCATTGGGTTGCCCGGCTCAACGTGGCAGTCTCCCGGCCTGATTTCCACCGGGGGTGACCATGCGTTCTGTTTTCCTGTCTTTCATTCTGGCGGCGTCCCTGGGCGCCACAGCCTGCGCCACCACGCCCCGGCCGGATCCGGGTGTCGATGAAGCCCAGGTGCTGGAGGATCTGCGCATCCTCGCTGCCGACGACATGGAAGGCCGGGAAACCGGCACGGACGGCAATGCCCGCGCCCGGGCCTATATCATCGAGCGGTTGCAGGAACTGGACATTGAGCCGGTCGGTGACAGCTATGAGCACAGCTTCACCTTCACCTCGCGTGACAATGGCGGCGCCGAAATGACCGGCGTGAACATCCTGGCCCGCATTCCCGGCACCTTCGGGGGCGAGCACACCATGGTCGTCACGGCCCATTACGACCATGAAGGCATGCGCGGCGGCCAGATATGGAACGGCGCCGATGACAATGCCTCCGGTGTGGCGGGGG
>NZLV01000053.1 GCA_002694345.1 Maricaulis sp. | reverse complement strand
GCAAGTACTCGCCCTCCCTGGAGGTCGCCTTCAAGATCGCCCGCGTCTTCAAAGTGGGACTGGAAGACGTGTTTCAGTATCCGGAGGCGGAGTGAAAAGCACTCGTCGGTCCTCCTTCCCCTTGATGGGGAAGGTGGATCGCCACGCAGTGGCGAGACGGAAGGGGTGAATCCCGGAGGGAATTCCAGGAAACACCTCGCCCCCACCCCCTCCGCCGGGCATTCGCCCGGCACCTCCCCCATCAAGGGGGAGGAGGTTCAGGCCTGGCTCCGCAGATTCACCCGCATCTCCACTGCCGTATCCGGCTGCAGCGTGATCTTCAGGACCGGCAGCGGGTCCCGCGCCTCGGCATAGTCGAAGCGCAGCTTGCGGAGCAGGCAAGCCAGCACGATCACCATCTCCATCATGGCGAAGCGGGCCCCGATGCAGACGCGGGGGCCGATCCCGAAGGGGAGGTAGGCGTCACGCGGGATATTCTTGGCAGCTTCGCCCAGGAAACGCTCCGGGACGAAGGCATCGGGCTGGTCCCAGATGTCGCGCTGGCGATGCAGCAGCCAGGTGGCGACCACCACATCGGTCCCGCCGGGCACGGGCAGTCCGCAGACCAGGTCCCATTCCTTCGAGGTGCGCGCCAGGATGGGTGCAGACGGGTAGAGCCGCAGGCTTTCCTTGATGACGGCTTCCGTCCAGGGCAGGAGGCGTGACCAGTCGGACGGATCGGTTTCGTCCAATGGGGCGGCGTCGATCTCCGCTTCCAGCTTGGTGCGGGTCTCCTCATCCCGCGACAGCAGATAGAGCGTCCAGGCCAGGCTGCGCGCCGTGGTCTCATGGCCGGCGGCCAGGAAGGTGAGGAGATTGTCCGTCACCGCCTCATCATCCAGCCCGGCCCCCAGCAGCAGGTCCAGGAAGTCGGCGGCGCGGCCTTCTTCCTCCGGCGACGGCCGGGCCCGGCGGGCCACGGCGACACGCGTCACCTGGCGGCGCAAATCCTCGATGACCCGGCGGGCCTTGGCCTGACCGAAGCGCGGGATCCAGCCGGGCAGATGGATAAGGTCGAACGGGTGCGGCACGCCGCTCAGTTCCAGCAGGACATGAATGCCCTGCGTGAAGGCTGCCTTGTCCAACGCCTCATCGCCGGAAAACAGCGTCTCCATCAACACATCCAGGGTCAGGTCGACCATGAATTGCGCCATGGGCTCGGTCTGGCCGTCCTTCTTGGCAAGGCGGTCGGTGGCCGCCTCGCAGACCTGGCGGATCAGCGGAGCAAACGCATTGACCTTGCGCGGCGTGAAGACCGGTGAGACCGCCTTGCGGGCCTTTTTCCAGGTCTCACCCTCCGCTGTCAGCAGCCCGTCGCGCAAGAAGGGTTTCAGCACCGCCTGGCGCAGCGGGTTCATGGTGAAATTGTCGGCCCGGGTGACGAAGCAGTGGTGGATGCCTTCCGGGTCGGAGAGCAGGAGGTTGGACCGGCCCAGAAAGCGGAAGGGCGCCATGCGGATGGAGAAATGGTGTTCGCCCCAGACCTCCAGCGGATTGCGCCGCATCGCCTTGAAATAGGTCAGATAGTCCGACAGGCGCAGCTTGCCGAGCGCGGAGTATTTCGCATAGGGCGGACGCGGTGGTTCAAAAGCCTCGGGCATGACACCTCCTGGTCCCCGCGAGACTAGGCTGATCCGACGGGCCTGCCAGGTGCAAATGGTCGCGGGGGAGGGCTATTGGCTGGCCCACAGGATGCGGGCGATCCAGTCGATCTCGCTGAGTGCGATCTTCTGGGTCGGCTGGTCGGCGCGCAGCGGCTGCAGCACCACCTGTTTCACCCCATGCTCACCCAGTTCAAACGCGGCCAGCCCGGTCGCGCGGTGCTTGACCAGGACCCGGTCTCCGGGGCGCAGCGGACTGTCGGGGGCCACAATCAGGCGGTCACCGCGACGATAGACCGGGCGCATGCTGTCATCCTCGACCGTCAGCGCGTAGGCGTTTTGCGCGCCGGGGCCGGGAAAGGCGATCCGCGTCCAGCTTTCCCCGGACGGGCGGCCGCCGGCATCAAAGGCACCCGGTGTGTCCTCGCTGAGGCCGCGCGCCTGCACTCCGGTCATCACCGGTTCGCCCGTGATCAGGCCGACAAAGCCGGCCAGGTCCATATGGGCGGCGCTCAAGGCCTTGGCGAGGCTCTCGGTTGAGGGCCAGCGCGGCTTGCTGCCATCCTTGGAGCTGCGCTTGGACGGGTTGAACGTGGTGGAATCCAGGCCGGCCCGCCGGGCCAGTCCGGACGGGCTGGTCTGGGCATGGGCTGCCAGGCGATCAATACCGCGCCAGATTTGCTCGTGCGTGAACATGCTCTCATCATAGGCGAGCGGAGGTTGTAGGAAAACGGTCCGCGTGCGTTTCACCGGCTTGCCTGCAAGGGCGACCGGGGATAACCCGGGGTCATGCCCCCGAAAAAAGCCTTCCGACTCGCCAATCCCGAACGCTGGGCGGCCGCCATGATGGAGGGCCGCTTTGCCGGTGACCCGCATGATGTGGCCGATGGTTTCATCCATCTCTCCGCGGCACCGCAGGTCGAGGGCACGCTGGTCAAACACTATAATGACCATGACCGCTTGCTCCTGGTCGAGATCGATCTCGACGCGCTGGGCGATACGGTGAAATGGGAAGTCTCGCGGGGCGGGGAGAAATTCCCCCATGTCTATGGCGAGATCCCGGCCAGCGCGGTGCGGGGCTTGCGCCACGTCCGGCGCAATGAGGACGGGGACTGGGTCCTGCCGTCCGATCTGGAGCGCGACTGACATGCTGCATGATTTGGCGACCGGTGTTTTGCGCGGGCTCGACCCGGAACAGGCCCACACGCTCACCCTGATGGGGTTGAAAGCGGGCCTGGGTCCCAAGGACACGCAGGTGGACGCGCCGGTGTTGGCGACGCGGCTGGCGGGGATCGATCTGAGTAATCCGGTCGGTCTGGCCGCCGGGTTCGACAAGAATGCCGATGCGCCTGATGCCCTGCTGGCGATGGGGTTCGGCTTTGTGGAATGCGGGGCTGTGACCCCGCGCGCGCAGGCCGGCAAGCCGCGGCCGCGCATCTTTCGGCTCGAGGAAGACGAAGCGGTGATCAACCGGATGGGCTTCCCAAACAAGGGTCTGGGCCGGTTCCGCCGTCAGCTGCAGGCGCGTGCCGGCCGTCCCGGCCTGGTGGGTGTCAATCTGGGCGCCAATCTGGATAGCGAGGATCGCATCGCCGACTATGTCGCGTGCCTGAAGGACCTCAAGGGGCTGGCAGGCTTCTTCACCGTCAATGTTTCCTCTCCCAATACGCCGGGCTTGCGCACGCTGCAGGCCTCTGGCGCGCTGGATGATCTTCTGGCCCGTGTGGCCGCCGTGCGCGACGAAGCGCCGGTCTTCCTCAAAGTGGCCCCGGATATCGAGGATAGCGAGGCGGCTGACATGGTCGCGGCCGTGCGCCGGCATGCGCTGGACGGGGTGATTGTCTCCAATACGTCGATCACGCGTCCGGAGAGCCTGAAGAGCGCCCGGATGGGGGAGGCGGGCGGCCTGTCCGGTCCGCCGATCTTTCAGCGTTCGACCGAGTTGGTGCGCGAATTCCGAAGTGCGGCCGGGCCGGATCTGGCCATTATAGGGGTGGGCGGTATCGACAGCGCGGACGCGGCCTATGCCAAGATCCGCGCCGGTGCCAATGCGCTGCAGCTCTATACCGGGATGGTCTA
The DNA here is from genome assembly GCA_002694345.1 of Maricaulis sp. GTDB lineage: Bacteria > Pseudomonadota > Alphaproteobacteria > Caulobacterales > Maricaulaceae > Maricaulis. Next base: position 5,616 of record NZLV01000053.1, on the reverse strand, counting down.
TCACGGTCCCGGCCTGATCCCGCAGATCAAGGCCGGCCTGGTCGAGCGGCTTCAGGCCGACGGGTTTGCCTCGGTGTCCGACGCTGTCGGTGCGGGCTGAACAACCCGCTTTTCCAGAGCCGGATAGGCTGCGGCCAGGGCCCCGCCGCGGGCCACATAGAACACCATGAAGGCTGCCCAGACGCCGTGATTGGCGAACAGGGGTGACAGGATCGCATCGGCCAGCAGGTAGATCGCGATCGAGGCCAGACCGGCATTGCGCAGGATCTTGCCGCTGGTCGTGCCGATGAAGATGCCGTCCATCAGCCAGGCGCCGGCGCCCAGGAAAGGCACGATGGCGCACCAGGGCAGATAGGTGATCGCGGCCTGCAGGGTCGCTTCATCCTCGATCACGGCACCCAGGACATCCGCGCCGAACAGGAAGGTCAGGCCGGCGAAGACGGCGCCCGCGGCGAACATGGGTTCCCCGGTCAGCCGCACGGCGCGGCGCAGATCGGCGAGAGATTTGCGTCCGAAGGCCCGGCCGGCCTCTGTCTCCGCCACAAAGGCGAAGGCGTCCAGGATGAAGGCCCAGAGCGAGATGATCTGCAGCAGGACATGATTGCCCGCCAGTGGGGCTGTGCCCTGGCGGGCGCCCGCATTGGCAAACCAGGTGAAGCCGATCACCAGGCACCAGGTCCGGATCATCAGATTGATATTGACGTGGAACATGTCGGCCAGCGCCTTGGGCGCCAGCAGGCGCTGACGGTTCAGCACGCCGTCGGCCCAGCCCTTCTGGTGGCGCAGGGCGAAGGCTGTCAGGGCGAGGGCGGCGACCAGGCCGGCCCATTCCGCGATCGCGGTCGCCGCTCCGACCCCGCCCGGGCCATGTCCCAGACCCAGTACGAACCACAGGTCCAGCCCGATATTGATGGCACTGAAGGTGATGTAGATCGCCAGCGTGGCCGCGTTGCGGCCCAGCCCGATCAGCCAGCCGGAAAGGGCGAAAGTCGCCAGGGCTGCTGGAGCGCCCCAGGCGCGGGCGAGCAAATAGTCGGCGCCCTTGTCCTCCACCGCGCTTGTGCCCTGAAGCACGGCAAACCCGACCCAGGAGATGGCATCCCGCAGACCCCAGATGAGCAGGCCCAGCAGGCTGGCAATGGCGAGGGCGCGAAGCAGGATGCGCTGGGCTTCTGCAATATCTCCGGCGCCATCGGCCTGGGCGGTCAGCCCGGTCGTGCCCATGCGCAGGAAATAGAAGCTCCAATAGAAGACGGAGAAGACGGCGCTGCCGAGGGCCACGCCGCCGAGGTCGGCCGTATCGCCGGACAGGCCCAGAACGAATGTATCCGCGACCCCGGCGAGGGGAACGGCCGCATTGGCGAAGACCAGCGGCCAGGCGCGTTTGATGACATCGGTTCGGGTGAGCGGGGCGGTCGACATCCCGCGCACCTAGCCCGGCCGCAGGGGCCGGGCAAGGTTGGCGTGTATCTTAGTCGTTCAGCGCGATCTGCTGCGAGGCGGCTTCGGCGGTCACGACGCCGCGGGCCACGTCCAGCTGACCCATGGCGTGGGCCGTCGTTTCACGCACGCACTGACGCATCGTGTAAGAGCGCAGCAGGTCGGTCATGACGCGGTCGCGGCAGACGTCAATGGCGGCTTCCTCGATCTGGGCTTCCAGAGCGGCGAGGCTGGACGGGCTGTCCAGGTCGTAGGCGGCCAGTTCAATGGCGATACCATCGGTCGGCTCTTCAGCCAGAACGGCCGGGGCGGAAGCGAAGGCAACGAGGGCGGCAAGGGCGAAAGTGCGCATGTCGAAACTCCAAAATCTGGTCAGCGATGCGTCCATGCATGGCTGTTGGAAATAAGACTGGCCAAGCTTCGCGAGAATTTCTAGTGCGGTGCAGCAAAAAATGGTGCACCGCGACAATGCAAAAATGTATGGAATGGCGCGGCGGCGTCCGGGCGCGCGCTCAAATGACTGAAATCAGGAGGTTTCCGGGTCAGACGTCGCAGACGCCATCACGGCAGGTTTGCCGCGGGCGGTAGGGCGCAAGCCAGCGATATACAATGTCGAGTGGGATGCGTATGGGCGCCGGACGCGTCAGCGCGGCCAGCCATTGCCAGCCCGGGACCCGTTCCCAGATCGCGATGAAGGCAGCCCAGCCGGTCACCAGGCGTCCGTCCGGCAGGCGGACATGCAGCGCGGCGAGCGCGGCATCGCGGTCGACATCCTCGGGCAGGTCGCCATTGCAATCCTGCAGTTTGATGATGTGTTCGCCATGACGTGCATAGCGGTTCATTTCCATCCGGCAGATGGGGCAGAGCGCGTCATAATAGGCGAGTACGGGGCCGGTTTTGTCCATGCCCCCAATCTAGTCCTGTCACGTCGGGGACGGGATGAGGCATCCCGTCGCGGTGCGGGCCGCGTCAACCCCGGCACGGCCCGTCACTCGCCGGATCCACTACTGGGCCCGGACCAGGGTCATCGCCATGCGCGGGCTTTGCGTGCGGGCGTCGGCCAGGCGCTGTTCCAGGCGCAGATCGGCGGCTTCGAAGATCGCGTTCGAGCAATTGCGTTCGGCGCGGGCGCGGTCGAGGCCCCGCAGGGCGGTCTGTTCGCACATCCGGTCGGCCGCTTCGCGCAGCTGGGCACGGATTTCGGCGACAGCATTGGGGTTGTGCAGATCGGCCGGGTCAAAGCGCACGGTCTCGACCAGGTCATTGGCATCAGACGCCAGGGCGGCCGGGGCCAGGCAGGCAAGCGACAGCGATGCCGCAATCAGGGTTTTCATCATCGGGGGGGCTCCTGTTCCAGGGCGGGGACACACAGCGCGTCCCTCACCACAGAAGCCAGACTGGCGGAGCGGGCATAACCGGAGCATGGCAGGACACCGAATTCGGCGTCAGTGCCCGGTCACAAACTCTCGGATCGGTAACCGGGCTGTCAGTTGCCGAACGTCAGTCCGCAGGATCAGCTTTCGTCATCCGCCCCCTTGGGCGTGATCAGGAAGTGTCCGTGCAGGGTGGCCACCGGCGCTTCGGTGCGCCCCTGCCAGGCTTCCACCCGGACATTGGCGACGCGCCGGCCGGACCGGGCAACGATGGCGCGGGCATAGACATCCTGGGCCCGGGCGGGGCGCAGATAGTCGATGGCGACGTCGATCGGGCGCGGCAGGCGGGCCATGGGCTGGCTGACCAGGAGGGAGGCTGAGGCCACCACTTCCAGGAAGGCCCCCACCGCCCCGCCATGCAGGGCCGGGATCAGCGGATTGCCGACCAGTGTATCCTGGAAGGGCAGGACGCCGGTCAGCTCGGTGCCCTTCTGCTCCACCTGCACACCAATGCGAGAGACGAAGGGCGTCGCGAGCAGGGTTTCCAGCAGAACCTCGCTCATGACTCGGCCGCCTTGAAAGCCTCGTAGGCGCGCTTGTGCGCGGCCTTGGAGGCCCCGGAGATCATGAAGGCGGCCTGCGCGATGGCGACGGGGTCATCCGGATCACCGTCATGGGCGGTGGCCCGCACGAAGGCGACCAGGCCATGTGATTTCAGGCATTGGGCTTCGGCGGTGATGTCACAACCGGGCTTGGCCGGGCGCATATAGTCGATGCGCAGGTCCAGGGTTGCTGGCGTGTGCCTGGCCCCCAGCCCGCCAAAGGCAGCCATGCCGCAGCAATGATCCAGCAGTGCGGTGACGACCCCGCCATGCAGGGTTCCCGCTTCCGGATCGCCGACCAGGTCTTCCGAATAGGGCGTGGTCATCACGGCGCGGTTGCGCGTCATTTCCAGGATCTTGAAGCCCAGCGAGACCGCATAGGGCGCGCCGTCGACCACCAGCGGCGCCAGTGTATCCAGCCGCTTCTGGAATTCTTCCGGGTCTTCCTCGTCCATGGACCTTGTCGCCTTGCCACGTGAAGCAACCTTGATAGGTCATGCCCCGGCAGGCGGCCAAGCGGTTTTATCCGCGGCGCATCCGCTTTTCGACGACCTGTTCCAGGCCGGTCACCACGGGCTCTCGCAGCGGATTTCCCTCTTCCGCCATGCGCGACAATTGCGAGATGGCGGCGCGGTGCATGTCCGCGACTTCCGCCTCGATGAGCGTGTAGGCCTTGATGTGGGAAATGAAGCGCTGCAGCGAGCGGGCCACACGGACGGCGAGCGGATCGCCGGTGAGCTGCATTTCCTGCACCAGGGAGACGGCAGCCGCGCGAGCGGCCTTCATCGGCGTCGTCAGCCCGGCGTCCACGTCAGCCATCCGCTTGTAGCTGGGTCCGGCTGCGTGGCGCTTGCGGCGGCGCCGATCCGGGCCGGTGAAGCGCGGCGACTGGATGAAGTCCCGCGGCTTTTCCCGTACCGAGAGAAGCCGGCTCTGGATCGTGATCGGGGCCACCGGTGTGATGATGAATTCGCTGACACCGGCATCCCGGGCCCGTTCGATTTCCTGTCGTGAGCGGGGTTGGGAGATCATGATGATGGGCATTTCGCGCAGCACCGCATCATCCATTTCCCGGATGCGGCGGATCAGCCGCAAACGGTCCTCGGTCGGTGTCGAGGCGTCATTCCAGTCCGAGACCAGGACGCCCGGCAGGCGCTCATTCATCATGTCCACGGCGCTGTCGGCACAGCGGGCGACATGCACGTCATTGCTGCCGGCATCACGCAGGAGCGAGACGAGTATGGAGCGCATGAAGGGGTTGGACTGCAGCAGAAGCGGCGCACGATTGGGCGACCAGGCATCAGCCTGGACAAGGGCGTTGGACACGCCCGGAAAACTTTCCGCCCGCTCGATCATGGGGCGGGTTTAAGTCAAACCTGTTGATATCTTGCAAAGGCGAGTGGTTAACGCTGCATGATCACTGCAGTTTTCGGCAGCCACCTATTGGCGTCCGGTCGCCCTGATCAGACGGAAGACGATCCAGATCGGAATCACCAGCACAGCGCCGAGCAGGAAGTACTCAACGGCCCAGCCGGCACTGTCGATGATGAAGTCGGCAAAACGGGTCCAGCTCTCTGCAAGCGTCCCGAAGAAGTCGATCCACAGATCGCGCGGATTGACGTTGAGCGCCGCCAGCAGGAAGCCGGCGAGGACGCACAGCAGCACCAGACGGACAATGTCCTTGGTGGAGAAGCTGACCAGGCGCTGCACAAAGGTGCGGCGGCCGGTGTTGGAGGTTGATGTGGTGCTCTGTTCGGTCATGACTTCACTCTACCTCCAAATAAGGCGCAATCGGGGCGATGACGCCCCGATTGCAAGCTTCGGTCCTAGCCCTTTTTCGCGATGTTGACGCGATGCGGGTAGGGAATGGAAATGCCGTTCTTGTCGAAGGCTTCCTTGACGTTCTTCAGGCCGGCGAAATAGACCGCCCAATAGTCGCCGGTTTCCACCCAGACGCGGGCCGTCAGGTCGACCGACGACTCGCCATGCGCGGTGACCGCCATGAAGATTTCCGGCTCCGGGCGCACCCGTTCGTCGGCCATCAGCGTTTCCCGGATCACTTCCATCGCCTTGTCGATGTCATCGCCGTAGTCGATGGAGAAGGCGAAATCGACGCGGCGGGTCGGGTTGGCGCTGTAATTTGTGATCACATCGCCCCAGGCCTGGCCGTTCGGGATGATGATCTTCTTGTTGTCGCCGGT
>NZLV01000052.1 GCA_002694345.1 Maricaulis sp. | reverse complement strand
GCGGTTTGTCGCCAGCGACATCCATCGCCGCCGTATCACATCCGTCCAGCGCAGCCAGGGTCTCGTCAATCCGGATCAATGCTTGGGCCAGCGTGCCGGGCTGTTCCCCGCCGGCACGGCCTTCATTCAGCAAGTCCTCAACCGTGCCCGGGATGGCATTGCCCATCAGGCGGTGACCGCCCTCATGGGCCTGCACGCAGGCAAAGCGGATCTGTGTCGACAGGGGGAACATGTCGGGTGCCAAGCGTTCCGCCATAAGGCTGTTTGTATCATCGACCTGTTCGGCCGCCTTGCGGAGCCAGTTGCCGAGGGCCGTCAGCAGATTGCGGTAGGTGGGAATGAGGAGATGGCTTGGGGTCATGATGTCCGGTTCCTTCCGCTTAGGCGCTCGCTGCCGCAAATCCCTTTTCCAGGTCAGCGATCAGGTCTTCCGGGGCTTCCATGCCGATCGAGAAACGGATCAGGGCGCCGTCATGGGTATGGGCGGTCTGGGTGCGCTTGAGCTGTGGGTCGCAATGGATGGCGAGGCTCTCATAGCCGCCCCAGGAGAAGCCCATTCCGAAGATGTCCAGCGCATCGAGAAAGCGTTCCGAGCGCGGGATGTCCCAGCCGGGAAACTCTACGGAAAACAGGCCACAGGCCCCACTAAAATCCCGTTTAAAAAGGGCATTTTGCGGATGGTCTTCATGTGCTGGATGAAGAATTCGGCCGGTCTCGGGGCGGGTTTTCAGCCAGTCGGCGATGGCCATGGAGGAAGCAAAACTGCGCTCCATGCGAACCGCCATCGTCCGCAGCCCGCGCAAGGCGAGATAGACATCATCGGGACCGGTATGGAAACCGAAACCGCGCTCGGTGGTTTGCAGGCGTTTGAACAAGGCCTCATCGCGCGCCACGACGGCCCCCATGAGCAGATCGGAATGGCCGCCGACATACTTCGTCAGGGCCTGGGCTGCATAGTCGACACCCAGTTGCAGCGGTTTCAGAGTCAGCCCGGCGCTCCAGGTGTCGTCGATAATGGTGATCACGCCCTTTTCACGGGCGACCTTGGTGATCGCCGGAATGTCCTGCATTTCCATGGTCAGACTGCCCGGGCTCTCCAGCAGGATGGCCTGGACATCATCGGTGATCAGGTCGGCGATCTGGGCGCCCATATCGGGGGCGAAGAATTCGGCGCGGACGCCGAAGCGCGGCAGGACCGTGGTGAGGAAACTGCGTACAGGTCCGTAGATGCAATCGGCGGCGAGCACTTTGCCACCCGCCTCGACCACAGCGAGGATGGAGAGCGTGTTTGCCATCAGGCCGGACGAGGTAAGGGCCGTACCGGCCCCGCCCTGCAGGCTGGTCAGCGCATCACGCAGGGCCGCATGGGTCTCCAGACCGACGCGGCCATAATGCGTGCGTCCTTCGGGGAAATTGTAGAGCGTGTCCGCAGACGGGGCGAGCATGGTCGAGCCCCGCGCGACGGACGGGTTGATTTGTCCGCGCTCATCATGCGGTCGGCCAAGCCGGGTGAGCTGGGTTTCGTCTTTCATGATCAGGTCTCGTCCGTCTCGATCGGTGTGTCTGTGCGGCGGCCCCATTCGGACCAGGAACCGTCATAGACGGTGGCAATACGGCCCTGTCGTTCCAGCGCCAGGGCGAGGATGCAGGCGGTCACCCCGGATCCGCAAGTGGTGATCACCGGGGTATCTGCAGCCAGGCCCGCCATTTCAAAGGCCGCGGGGTCGCCGGTCGGGTGGCCGCCTTCATCCAGAAGCTGGCCGAAAGGGAGGTTGAGGGCGCCGGGCATGTGCCCGCTTCGCATGCCAGGGCGGGGCTCGGCTTGCGTTCCGGCAAACCGCGCCGCCGGCCGTGCATCCAGCACCGCGTGGGAGCGGGTCTCGATAGCCTTCAATACGCCCATGCGATCCGTGACGCGGTGGGGCTGGAAGTCTGCGGTGAAGTCACCCGTAGGCCATTCGGCAGCCGGTTCATCGCAGACCGGACCGCCGGCAGCGATCCAGGCCGGCAGACCACCGGACAGGACCTGAATCGCGTCAAACCCCATTGTGCGGAACATCCACCAGACACGCGGGGCCGAGAAACAGCCGATCCGGTCATAGACGATCAGCCGGCTGTCCTTGGACAGGCCCTGTGCCCGAGCATGGCGCTCGAATTCCGCTGGCGAAGGCAGCATGTGAGGCAGCTCGCTGGCCGCATCCTTCACCGTGTCGATGTCGAATGTCCGGGCGCCGGGGATATAGCCCTCGCAGCGAAAGGCGGGGCCGCCATCAAAGGTCCAGCTGGCGTCGAGAAAGACCAAGCCCGGCTCGTCCTGCAGGCCAAGCGCCGCCTCGACGCTGATCAGCGGATCGCTCATGCCTCCAGCCAGGCCGGATAGGGCAGGCCCTTGGATTTGAGGAAGTCGACATTGAACAGTTTGGACTGGTAGCGCGAGCCGTGGTCGCACAGCACGGTCACGATCGTGTGGCCCGGTCCCAGATCCTTCGCCAGACGCTTGGCGCCCGCGATATTCACGCCGGAGGAGGATCCCAGGCACAGGCCTTCCTCCGTGATCAGGTCGAAAATGATGGGCAGGGCTTCCTCGTCGCTGATGCGATAGGCCTTGTCGACCTGCACATCCTTGATGTTCGCCGTGATCCGGCCCTGGCCGATGCCCTCGGTGATCGAGGTGCCCTCCGACTTCAGCTCACCATGCGCGAAATAGCCATACAGTGCCGCGCCCCCGGGGTCGGCGATGCCGATCTTGATTTCAGGGTTGAGAGCCTTGAGCCCATCGGAGACGCCCCCCAGTGTTCCACCGGACCCGACGGCGCAGATGAAGCCGTCCAGCTTGCCCTCGGTCTGCTGCCAGATTTCCTGCGCCGTGGTGGCGGCATGGAAATGCCGGTTGGCTGTGTTGTCGAACTGGTTGGCCCAGATCGCGCCATTCGGCTCGCTACTATTCATCTCCTCGGCCAGCACGCCGGAATAGCGTGCATAGTGATTGGGGTTGGAGTAGGGCACGGCATCCACTTCGATCAGCTCGGCGCCGAGCAGGCGGATGGCATCCTTCTTTTCCTGGGTCTGGGTGCGCGGCATCACGATCACCACGCGATAGCCCAGGGCGCGTCCAACGAGGGCGAGGCCGATCCCCGTATTGCCGGCCGTGCCCTCTACGATCGTGCCGCCCGGTTTCAGCGAGCCATCCTTTTCGGCGGCCCGGATAATGCCCAGAGCGGCGCGGTCCTTGATCGAACCGCCCGGATTGAGGAATTCTGCCTTGCCGAGGATTTCGCACCCGGTTTCGTCCGAGGCCTTGTTGAGGCGGACAAGCGGCGTATGACCGATCAGGTCGATGACGGAGGCGGCTGCGGACACGTTTTTGCTCCCGGTTGCGCTGGATTGACTGCTTATGTCGTTCAGCGGACCGGAAAATTCAATGTGTGAGGCATCCATTTGCTCAGACGGGACGTATCACAGGCCATGAGATACTTGATCGCCAGCCTCGTCCTGGCGGCCGCCTGGCCCGCCGGTCACGCCGCCGCCGATGCGCCGGAAGACATCCTGTTCGATGTCTATCGCAATGGCTCGCCCTTCGGTGAGCACACGGTCCGTTTCCGGGAAACAGACGAGGGAGCGCTGCAAGTGGACGTCGATGTCAGCCTGCGCGCCGGGCTCGGGCCGATCACCTTGTTCCGCTATCGCCATGACAGCCGCGAGGTCTGGGAAGACGGCGAACTCGTCGGCCTCACCGCGGAAACCTATAATGACGGCAATGAGATGGACGTGTCTCTTCAGGGGGAGGCCATCCCGCCCCTGACTCTGTCCAGTCATTGGCGCGGCTATCAGGCCGGGGCCGAGCAGGTTCTCAACACCGAAACCGGTGAGGCGATGGATGTCGTGATCGAGGATCTGGGCCGTGAGGTTTTCCAAACGCCTGGGGGCCCCGTCGAGGCCAACCGGATCCGGATCACCGGAACCCTGACAGCCGATCTGTGGTATGACGACAGTGGGCGCTGGATCGGGTGTGCGTTCCAGGCGCGGGGTCAGGATATCCGCTACGTGCTTCGCGAGAGCTAGGCCGCCGCTTCCTTCATTTCCTGATAGGCTTCCAGGGCGCGTTCACGACCGGCCTTCAGATCCACGATCGGCTTGGGATAGGACTTTCCGAGCGTCACGCCGGCCCGGATCAGCTCGCCCTCGGACGCCTCCCAGGGGGCGTGGATATGGCGCGTCGGGACGTCTCGCAATTCTTCCACCCACTGGCGCACATATTTGCCGTCCGGATCGAATTTCTCGCCCTGGCTGGCCGGGTTGAAGATGCGGAAATAGGGCGCCGCATCGGCACCGGAACCGGCGACCCATTGCCAGCTCGCCGCATTCACCATCGGATCGGCGTCCACCAGCGTATCCTCGAACCAGCGCATGCCCTCGCGCCAGTCACAGCCGATATGCTTGATCAGGTAGGAGGCGGCGATCATGCGCGTGCGATTGTGCATCCAGCCCGTGACCCAGAGCTGGCGCATGGCGGCATCCACCATCGGCACGCCCGTGCGGCCTTCTTTCCAGGCTTGCAGGCCTTCGGCATGGTCTCGCCAGGGGAAATGATCGAAATCCCGGTTGAAATTGATCGTGCGCAAGTCCTCGAAATGCCAGGCGAGATAATAAGCGAAGTCGCGCCACCCGATCTCGGCGAGGTATTTGTCGGAGGCCTTGAACTGCCCGCCTTGCTCGGCCTGCAATTTGACGCGATGCCAGACCGTCCGCGGCGAGATCTCACCCCAGGCCAGATGCGGCGACAGACGGGAGGTCTCGTCCAGGTCGGGACGGTCGCGATGGGTGGGGTAGTCGGGCAGATCCTCGCTGAGAAAGGCATCGAGCTGTTTGTGGGCCGCCGCTTCGCCCGGCGTCCAGCGCTCGCTGAAACCCTTGGCCCAGTTCGGCCGGGTGGGAAGCAGCCCCCAATCGGCCAGGCTGGCCCCGTCGCAGACCGGCCCAAGTGTCAGCGTGTCCGGAGCGGGCAGGGCCTCCCGGGGATCGAGCTCTTTCAGGGCGGCGCGCCAGAAGGCCGAGAACACTTTGTAGGGCGATCCGGATCCGTTGAGCAGGTCCGGCGGATTGATCAGGCTGACGCCCTTGAAGCCGCGCGGCGTGACGCCCTGTTCCTTCAGGCTCTGGGCAATACGGCCATCGCGTTCATTCTGGCAGGGCCAGCCGGTCTGGTTCCAGAAGACTTCTGCCGCCTCCAATTCTTCGGCCAGCTGCGGAATGATGTGTTCCGGATTGCCCTCGCGAAGCGTCACGGGGCGGCCGCCCCGGGCTTCCAGATCCGCATTCAGAGCGGTTAGAGAGTGGTGCAGCCACCAGTCGGCCGCGGCACCCGGCGAATAGCGGTGACCCGATTCCTCGTCGCGGACGTACACACACACGAGCGGCCGTCCCGATTGGACAGCGGCATGCAGGGCCGGATTGTCGGAGAGACGCAGATCGCGGCGGAACCATAGGAGTGCAGGCGCGGTGGCCGGGGGAGTTGCCATTACTGTACTGTCGCTTGATAAGGGTCTTGTCTGTCTACGACCCCGATCCGATATCGGATCAGACCGGACTGCGATCCCCTGATCAGGGGACGGGCTGTGAATGGGCCCGCCGCGCAGCCCCGAAGGAGAATATGAAGTGAGCCAGCCCAATTCCGTGATTTCCGTCCCGCGTCCGGGCCGTGATCCGATCCAGATCGGCAATGACAAGAAGCTGACCCTGATCGCCGGTCCGTGTCAGCTGGAGAGCCGCGAACACGGACTGGAAGTGTCCGGTCGCCTCAAGGAAATCGCCGACCGTCTGGATATCGGGCTCATCTACAAGACCTCCTATGACAAGGCCAACCGTACCTCGATCTCGAGCGCGCGGGGCATGGGGCTGGAAGCCTCTCTGCCGGTTTTCAACGAGATTCGCGAGACCACGGGCCTGCCGGTCCTCACCGATGTGCACACGGCGGAGCAGGCGACCATCGCCGCCCAGGCTGTCGACGTGATCCAGATCCCGGCCTTCCTGTGCCGCCAGACCGATCTTCTTATTGCCGCTGCCAAGACCGGCAAGGTGATCAATGTGAAGAAGGGTCAGTTCCTGGCTCCGTGGGACATGAAGAACGTCCTGGCCAAGGTGACCGAGGCGGGAAATCCGAATGTCATGGCCTGTGAGCGGGGCGCCAGCTTCGGCTACAACACTTTGGTGTCTGACATGCGCTCCCTGCCGATCATGGCGAGCTTCGGCGCGCCGGTCGTGTTCGATGCCACTCATTCGGTCCAGCAACCGGGCGGACAGGGCACCACGTCCGGCGGGCAGCGTGAATTCGTTCCGACCCTGGCGCGGGCAGCCGTTTCGATCGGTGTCGCAGCCGTCTTCATGGAAACCCATCCGGATCCGGACAATGCGCCGTCGGACGGTCCGAACATGGTACCGCTGGACCAGTTTGAAGGCCTCGTTGCGCGTCTGCTGGAATTCGATCAGCTCGCCAAGGGCTACTGATCCGGATCAGTACTCGCGGCGGTCCGGGATTGGAACGACCGGCGAATCCTCCACCTCTTCCACGATCTGCAGGGGCGGCGCCCAGCGTCGCTCCTCCTGCAGGATGGTAATCAGGTTGAGACTGCGGCGTGCCGCATCCAGCCGCAAATCCTCATAGAAAAGATTGAAGGTCGGCACCCGGTATTCCTCGGCCAGCCGGTGGCCTTGCTGCAGCGCCTGCGCCGTGGGCGGCTCCACGAAAAGGAGCCCGTCGGCGCATTGCGCTCCGGTCTGGCCGGACAGGGGGGCCGGGGTCGCATCGGGCGGCAAGCCGTCGGCAGCTACCGCGCCGCGATGCAGACGCGCCGACGCGTACTCATCGGTCCGCGCGCCCAGGATCGGGTTGACGCATAACAGGCCGCGGCCATCGACAAAGTCGAGCGCGCCGGGCGCGGTCCAGGTCATCATCCGCTCGGTGAAGATGCGGATGCGCTGCTCATCGCCCATCTGGACGTAGGAATAGGCCATCACGCAGCGCACATCGTCCGGCGTCTCGCAGGGCGGGATACTGGCCAGCGGGCCGGTGAACAGGTCCAGCGGAACCGGCGTTTCCAGCACATAGGCCGCGATGAGGCGCTCGCGCAGATCGTCCTCGACGGCGACCCGGTCCATCAGCAGGCCCAGAACATGGAAACCACCCTGACCAATCCCGGCCATCAGGATCGGCCGGTCATCGCCGATCTGGCCCAGGAAGGCCTCGAACGCAGCCTGCACATCGCGATAGGCAAACTGGCGTGCAAGGAGAGAATCCTCGCGATTATTCATCAGCGTGTAGAGCGAGGCCTGACGATAGCGCGGCGCAAAGAGCACGCCGGAATTGGCAAAGGGCGCGGCGTAATTGGGCAAGGCGGAGCCTTCCACCGCCTCCACCGCACTGGCCTTGTCCAACTCGCCGACCCAGTTGGAACCGCCGGAATAGGTTGTCGGATGGACGAAGAAGACCGCCGGCTCATCGTCGGCGGTGAACTCACCACGGGCATACCAGGCCTCGGCGGTGGCGTAGTCGGCGCCGGGTGGCGGCGTATAGGTCTGGAAGGGCTCGCCCGGGTCCTGGAATGTCTGGAAGATCTGATCCCGCAACAGCCAGCTGGCCGCCAGGATGAGGGCCAGCAGGATGCCGGCGCCCGTCAGGATCATCCATCGGGCCAGGGTTACGGGACTCGCGAGCATGAGAATCTCTCTCTTCCGGTCATCGGCACAGTGGCAGACTTGCGCGCGATTGGCGGCATCGCAACCATCACGTATTGTGATCCCGCCTGGGGGGAATCAATCCGTTTGCGCCTTGCGCCTTGTTCTTGAATGGGAATGCCATGTTTCGCTGGCTTCGCAATAGTTTCCTGACCGGGATCGTGATCGTCACACCGCTTGGCGTGACCTTCTATCTCATCGTGACATTCGTGAACTTCGTCGACAATGTCGTCAAACCGCTGATCCCGGCCCGCTACAACCCGGAAAACTATCTGCCGGGTGATTTCACCATTCCGGGCTTGGGCGTGTTGATCGCTGTGCTGTTGCTGACCTTGCTGGGTGCGCTTGCGGCCAACATTTTCGGTCGCACGATCATTGGGCTCGGCGAACGCATTCTCGCTGGCGTGCCGCTGGTGCGGAACATCTATGGCGCGATCAAGCAGATCGTGGAGACGGTGTTTTCCGGCAAAAGCAATTCCTTCAAGGAAGTCGTGTTGATCGAATACCCGATGAAAGGCACTTGGGTGGTGGCCTTCGTGTCGGCCAATGGCAATGCCGAGCTTCGCAAGAATATTTCCGAGGATGTCATCGGTCTTTTCGTGCCGACCACGCCGAACCCGACCTCCGGCTTCCTGCTCTATACGCCCCGCTCCAACACGGTTCCGATCGACATGTCGGTAGAAGAGGCCGCCAAGCTGATCATCTCCTTCGGCATGGTCTCGCCGGACAAGCTTCCGGTCGAGGTGCAGGAGGATCTGCCGCCACGGGTCACGGATCCCGATACCGGTCCGCTAACCTGATTTGAGCAATCGCACGCCCTGATCCTGTTCAAACAGGTAGAGCAGGACGCGCAGCGCCTCGCTGCGCTCCCCGGTCAGTTCGGGATCATTGTGAACGTCCAGCCGGGCCTGGTCATTGGCAATCGCGATCAGATCGCCATGGATCTCCATGTCAGCCAGCTTGAAGTCCGGCAGGCCACTCTGGCGCAGGCCCAGCGGATCACCCGCCCCGCGCAGACGCCAATCCTCTTCAGCAATGCGGAAACCGTCATCGGTCTCGCGCATCATTTCCAGCCGGGCTCTGGCGGTTTCACCCAGCGGGCCCTTGTAGAGCAACAGGCAGGAGGAGGGTTTGTCGCCCCGGCCGACGCGGCCGCGAAGCTGGTGCAGCTGCGCCAGGCCAAAGCGTTCGGCATGCTCGATGATCATCACGGTTGCGTCGGGTGCGTCCACGCCGACCTCGATCACTGTTGTCGCGACCAGAACGTCCATCTTGCCGGCCCGGAAATCCGTGGCGACGGCTTCCTTCTCAGCCGGCTTCATTCGTCCGTGCAGGAGGCCGACCCGGTTTTCGCCCAGCTGTGCTTTTAGGTGGCGCCAGCGATCCTCTGCCGCGGAGAGTTCGGACATCTCCGATTCCTCGACAAGGGGGCAGACCCAATAGACCCGGTCGCCCCGGTCGATGGCACGGCGCACCCCGTCCACGACTTCGTCCAGCCGCTCCATATTGATCAGCCGGGTTTCCGGAGGAATGCGGCCCGCCGGCTTCTCGTCCAGACGCGAAACATCCAGATCGCCGTAAACAGCCAGGGAGAGGGTGCGCGGGATGGGTGTGGCCGTCATCACCAGCGTGTCCGGGCGGCGTCCCTTGGCGGTCAGACGCATCCGGTCGGAAACACCAAAGCGGTGCTGCTCATCGATCACAACGAGGCCCAGGGCGGCGAAGTCGATCCCATCCTGGAAGAGCGCATGCGTGCCGCAGATCACATCCACAGAACCCGACGCCATGCGTTCCAGCAATTCGCCCCGCGCCTTGCCCTTGTCCCGCCCCGTGAGGGCAATCACGGAAAGTCCCGCCGGTTCAAGCAATTGCGTCAGGGTCTTGGCGTGCTGTCTGGCCAGGATTTCCGTCGGTGCCATGATCGCCGTCTGCATGCCGGCTTCTGCCGCCTGGGCAGCAGCGAGCGCCGCAACGAAGGTTTTCCCGGCCCCCACATCGCCATGCAGGAGGCGCGTCATGTGCGAGGGCGATTCCATGTCCGCCTTGATCGCCTCGAAGGCCCGTATCTGCGCTCCGGTTGGCGCAAAGGGTGCGGCGTCAAGCAAGGCTTTGACCTTTCGCCCGTCTCCCTTCAGCGCAAAACCGGCTTGGGCCTTGCGCCGCGAGCGCACCAATTGCAGAGCCAACTGGCGGGCATAGACCTCGTCAAAGGCCAGTCGCTCGCGCACCGGCGTTTCCGGATCGAGGTCAGCCGCTGATTGCGGCGCGTGCAAATGGTGGATCGCGCTACGGAAATCCGGCCATTCACCGCGTGTGCGGATATCCTCGGGCAGCCATTCCGGCAGCGGCGGGCACAGGCTGACCGAGCCCTGCACGGCCTTGCGCATAGTCTTGGGTACAATCCCGGCGGTCAGGGGATAGACGGGTTCCAGGAGGGGTGTTTCAGCGGCTTCCTCCTCTGTCATCACCAGATCGGGATGCAGGATCTGGATTTCCGATCCATAGCGATCGCACTTGCCCGAGACGATGCGCGTCTCGCCGACAGGCAATTGCTTCCTCAGATAATCCGGCCGGCCATGGAAATAGACGAGATGGAGAAAGCCGGTCCCGTCATACATCCGCACCTTGTAGGGCTGGCCCTGACGGCGGCCAGGAATGTGCTCCTCAACCGTGGCCTTCAGCGTGACGATTTCGTTCTCTGGCGCTTCCTCGACCGTGGAGCGTCGGGTGCGGTCGACGAGGCTGGTCGGCTTGTGAAACAGGACATCCTTCACCCGCGGACCGGTCAGCTTGGCTAGCAACGTGGCCAGACGCGGACCGATCCCGGGCAGGGCGGTCACATCCTGGAAGAGGGGGAAGAGAATCTCGGGACGCATCGTGAACGCACCTTAGCGGCAAGTTCAGCCGCTGCCACCGGTCGACGGCGGGCCTCTGGCAGACTATATGCCCGAACATGAGTGAAAGCCCCGAAATCCTCCGCAAGAAACTTCGCATCCGGGCCTGGCGGCGCGGTTTCAAGGAAGCCGACCTGATCCTGGGCCGGTTCTGTGATGACAATATTGACGGCATGTCGCCGGATGAGCTTCTGGTGTTCGAGCAATTGCTCGATCAGCAGGACCAGGATCTTTATGGCTGGATCATCGGCCGGGAGCCGACACCGGAAGAATTCGATACCCCGATCATGGACCGGGTGAAGGCCTATCGCCCGCATACCGACGCCGCCTTCGGTGACGGTCCCAAGGGCTGAACGCGGGAAGAGGGCAGATGGTCGATATCGAAATGATCGCCCGGGCCAAGGGCGCCGCCACCGTGTGTGGTGCGCCGGAAGGCCTGGATGCCCTCATCTTTGCCGACACGGCCCGCGCCCATGGCGGGCTCAATGTCTTCATCGCCCGGGATGATTCCCGGGCGGCGGCCTTAGTGTCGGCGCTGGAATTCTTCGCTTCCGATATCGAAGTCCTGCGTCTGCCGGCCTGGGATTGTCAGCCCTATGACCGGATTTCGCCTTCGCCGCGTGTCGCGGCCCGCCGCGCCGCGACCTTGGCGCGTCTGGCTTCCGGCGACCTGAAATCGCCCTCCATCCTGGTCACCACCGTCAATGCGATGGCCCAGCATTGTCCGCCGCAATCCGTGCTGGCTGATGCCGGTATTTCGGTGCGTCCCGGCGCAAGTGTCGATGTGGAAGCGCTCAAGCGGCACTTCGCGGTCAATGGCTATGCCCGGACCGCCACGGTGATGGAGCCGGGCGACTATGCCGTGCGCGGCGGTGTCGTGGATGTTTATCCGCCGGGAGCCCCGGAACCGGTCCGTCTCGACTTTTTCGGTGACACGCTGGAATCGATCCGTGCCTTTGACGCGGAAACGCAGCGCTCCACCAAGCAGATGGACGGGATCGCCTTTACACCGGTCAGCGAAGTCTTGCTTGATGAGGCCAGTGTTTCGCGTTTCCGCTCCGGCTTCGTGAAGACGTTTGGCGCGGTTCACGACGACCCCATCTATGAACAGGTCAGTGCCGGCGCGCGCCCGGCCGGGGTCGAGCACTGGCTGCCGCTCTTTTACGACACGCTGTCGACGCCGTTCGACTTCCTGCCCGCCGACGCGATGGTCGCCCTCGATCATCTCAGCGAAGACGCACTGGATGAGCGGATCAGCCAGGTCACGGACTATTACGACTCGCGCATCGCGGCCGGCGAGGCCAAGCATGACAATGCGCTCTCCGCCCCGACCTATCGCGCCCTGAAGCCTGACGCGCTCTATTTCACCGATGCCGACTGGCAGTCCGCACTGAAAGACCGCGTCGTCCGCCGCTATACGGCTTTCCAGGAACCGGGGCCGCAGACGATCGATGCCGGCGGCAAGCAGGGCAAGACCTTCTCCGCCGAGCGCGCCGCCCAGGATACGAATGTCTTCGACGCGGCGGCCTCCCATGTCCGGACCCTGTCCAAGGCCGGCAAGCGTGTCGTGCTGGCGTCGTGGTCGGGCGGCGCTTCTGAGCGCTTGGCCGCCGTGCTAGGTGATCACGGGATTAGCGGTATTGTCGCCTGTGAGCACTGGCAGCAGGTGGCCGGTCTCAAGGCCGGGCAGGTGGCGAGGGTCATCCTGCCGCTCGAACGTGGCTTCGAAACCCCCGACGTGGCCGTCCTGTCGGAACAGGACATCCTCGGCGACCGTCTGGCGCGCCCGCGTCGCCGCCGGAAGTCCGCTGATATCATCGTCGAAGCGGGTTCGCTCTCGCCGGGTGATCTGGTCATCCATGCCGATCATGGTTTGGGCCGGTTCATCGGGCTGAAAACGCTGCCGGTCAGTGAGGCCCCGCACGATTGCATCGAGCTGGAATATGCCGGCGAGGCCAAGCTCTACCTGCCGGTGGAGAATATCGAACTCCTCTCGCGCTATGGCGCGGAATCCGAGACGGCGCAGCTGGACAAGCTGGGCGGCGTTGCCTGGCAGGCGCGCAAAGCCAAGGCCAAGAAACGCCTGCGCGACATGGCCGACCAGCTCATCAAGATCGCGGCGGAACGCCTGGCCCGCAAGGCGGAGCCCATCGAGCCGCAAAGCGGCGTGTTCGACGAGTTTTGCGCCTCTTTCCCCTATGCCGAGACGGATGACCAGCTGAACGCGGTCGAGGACGTCTTCGGGGACCTGGCCAAGGGCCGGCCGATGGACCGGCTGATCTGCGGCGATGTCGGGTTCGGCAAGACCGAAGTGGCGCTGCGCGCCGCCTTCGTCGTGGCGATGAGTGGACAGCAGGTCGCTGTCGTGGCCCCGACCACACTGCTGGCGCGCCAGCACTTCAAGACCTTCCAGGAGCGCTTCCGCAACTGGCCGATCAAGGTCCGTCAGCTTTCCCGCCTGGTCAGTTCCAAGGATGCTAAGCTGACCCGCGACGAACTGGCCGCCGGCAAGGCCGAGATCGTGGTCGGTACGCACGCCCTCCTGGCCAAGACGGTGAAATTCTCCGATCTGGGTCTGCTCATCATCGATGAGGAGCAGCATTTCGGCGTGAAGCACAAGGAGCGCCTCAAGGAGATGCGCTCGGACGTCCACGTCCTCACCCTGACGGCCACGCCCATCCCGCGGACTCTGCAGCTTTCCCTGACCGGGATCCGTGATCTCTCCATCATCGCCACGCCGCCGGTCGACCGTCTGGCCGTGCGGACCTATGTGGCCCCCTTCGATCCGGTCTCGGTCCGCGAAGCCCTGCTGCGCGAAAAATACCGGGGCGGGCAGGCATTCTTCGTTGTGCCGCGGATTTCCGACCTGGAGGATACGGCCGCCTTCCTGCGCGACAATGTGCCGGAGGTGAGCTTCATCGCCGCCCACGGCCAGATGGCGCCGGGGCAGCTGGAAGACATCATGACCGCCTTCTATGAGGGCCGGTATGACGTGCTCCTCTCCACCACGATCGTGGAATCCGGGATCGATATCCCCACCGCCAACACGATCATCGTGCATCGGGCCGACCGGTTTGGCCTGTCCCAACTCTACCAGCTGCGCGGACGGGTGGGGCGGTCCAAGACGCGCGCCTATGCCTATCTCACCACGCCGATGCGCCAGCGGATCACGGACAGCGCCGAAAAGCGCCTGAAGGTGATGCAGTCGCTCGACAGCCTGGGCGCTGGCTTCACTCTGGCCTCGCACGATCTCGATTTGCGCGGCGGCGGCAATCTTCTGGGCGAGGAACAATCCGGCCATATCAAGGATGTCGGCGTCGAGCTCTACCAGTCCATGCTCGAGGAAGCCGTGGCCTCCCTGCGCGGCGGTGGTGAGGAAGAGAGCGATGGCGACTGGTCACCGCAGATCAATGCGGGCGGTGCTGTCCTCATTCCGGATCACTATGTGCCCGACCTCGATGTGCGCCTGCAGCTCTATCGCCGCCTGTCCTCGCTGGACACCAAGACCGTGCGCGAAGCCTTTGCCGCTGAGCTCATCGACCGCTTCGGACCGCTGCCTCAGGAAGTGGAAACCCTGATGCGCGTCGTTGCCGTCAAGGCGCTGTGCAAGCATGCCGGGGTGGAGAAGGTGGATGCCGGTCCCAAGGGCGCGGTGATCAGTTTCCGGGGCGACAAATTCATCGATCCGCCGGGCCTGGTCGGCCATCTACAGAAGAATCCCGCGCTCTGGAAAATCCGTCCGGACCACAAGATTGTGCTGCGGGCGGAATGGGATGCCCCGGAAGATCGCCTGCGCGCGATCGAGCGGGCCCTGTCACCGTTGGCCGATATCGCGGTTCGTGCTCGCAAGGCCGCCGAAGAGACCGCCTGACTCTGTCCCCCGTTTCGGGGATGAGCGACGTACCGGTTTGCGTCTATCCTGAGGCCTCACGCTATCGGGGAGTCACGCCGTGAAAGAATTTCTGGAACCCGTTTTCATGCTGCTCACGGGTGTGGGCTTCCTGGTGTTTCTGTTCGCCATGCTGCAGGTGAGGGCGCACCTCAAGGGCGTATCGGGGATGTGCCTGAAGCTGGCCATCCTGTGCCAGCCCCTGGCCCTGCTGGTCTTCAGCTGGGCGGGCAAGGAAAACACGCTCAATAAGGCCAGCCCCTTCATTCTGGGCGGCGGGGCTGTCGTTTTCGTCGGCCTGGTTCTGCTGGCCGCCGGACTGGTCCTGATGGTGCGCGAGCGGTCCACCGCCTGATCTAGGCCTGGGCGGTGATCAGATTGGGCCGCTCCAGACCGCGAAGGGCCCGCTCCACCAGGGCTTCCGCCGTCTCGCCCGGTCGGGGTTGAACCGGCGCAGCCCGCACCGTCAAGCGGAAGGGCTGTAGCGGGTCATCGCTTTCAAACGCCGTGCATTCGGCAATCGCCGCCACTCGCGCCGCGACGCAATCAATGCCGGGCGTGTCGGTAAAGGGCAGGACGGCGAGGAAGGTGTCTTCGGAGAAGCGCGCGGCCGCATCTTCTGTGCGCAGAAGATGCCGCAACATGGCGGCAAACTGGCGACGCGCCTTTTCCGCGGAAATGGAATCCGGCGTGCTGCTGCCTTCCGGCAAGATCACCTGGAGCGCAATCATCGCGAAATAGAGCTCATCCCGGGCGGCCCCATTCAGCAGATCCTGGATATGCGAGGTCAGGAAACCGGAATTGAACAGGCCGGTCTCGATCTCCAGCGAGCGGGGATCGCGGCAGGCTTCCAGCGCGCTTTTGGCGGCACGGCGGCGCCGGCGTTCGCGGGTCAGCGTCAGCACGCGGTCGCGCAGCTCATCATCCTCCACTTTGGGCGGAAGAATGTCGGAAACGCCGCGAGCGAAGGCTTCCTCAACGGCCTGATTGTCCATCGTGTCCGCCAGCAGGATGACCGGCGTGTGATAGAGGCGCGCATTGCGGCGCATGGCCGAGGAGATGGTGAAGGCGATATCGCGCTTGCCCACCGCATTCAGCACGACCGCATCAAAGGGCCGCTCGTGAAGGTAGTCGAAGGCGGAATAGGAGGAGAAGGCCGCCACAACCTCGGCATCCGCCGTATCGAGCGCATGCTTCAATCCCATGAAGCGGGGCGTGGCTTCGCCGACATAGAGAATGGCGGTCGGGCCTTCCTGGCGATCCACATGATCGCCGCGTTGGCCGTAAAGCTTGGTGACTTCCGTGCGGCGCGTTGCGACCTGTTCCATCACCGACAGTCGGAACAGCGCCCGGACCCGGGCCGCGATCTGGACCGCCGGAGCGGGTTCGCGAAGCCAGGCATCAACGCCGTCATTGGGGGAGAGGCCGGTCGGGCCGACCACAAGAACGGGAATCTCGGCCCCGGCGAAACGCTCGAACGCGGCCAAACCGTCACGAACATCATTGTCGCAATCGGCAAGGATGATCCCGCCTGACCACGGGCGGATGCGACGGGCCGGCGGCGTGTCGGCCCGGATAATGCGGCAATTAAGCGCCAGGCGACCCAATTGGTCCGCCAGACCGTCAACCCGTTCGGACAAGCCGAAAACGAGGACATCCAGCGTGCGTCCCATGCGTCCCCCTGCAGACTTGATTGCTGATGCCGTATTTCGTGAGTTTGTCACAAGTGCCACGCTTCTGGAACAGACGAATCAAAGGTTGGCGATATGAAACCCCAAGGTCCTCTAAAAGGCGTTAAAGTCATTGAGTTTGTCGGATTGGGCCCTGCGCCCTTCTGCGCCATGATGCTGTCCGACATGGGCGCGGACGTGGTCCGCATTGACCGGCCCGGTGCCATGGGCGGCGGTGCCGGCGACATCATGGGGCGCGGTCGGCGCTCGGTGGCGCTCAATCTCAAGGACGAAGACGAGCTGGCCCTGTGCCGCAAGATGATCGGTCAGGCCGACATCCTGCTGGAAGGCTATCGTCCCGGCGTGATGGAACGTCTGGGCTTGGGCCCCGACGTCGCGCTGAAGGAAAACCCGGCACTGGTCTATGGCCGCATGACGGGCTGGGGCCAGTTCGGCCCGCTGGCTCACGCCGCCGGGCATGATCTCAACTATATCTCGATCACCGGGGCTCTCGGCGCGATCGGCCCGAAGGAGAAGCCGGCGATTCCGCTCAATCTCGTCGGCGACTTCGGGGGCGGAGCCATGTATCTGGGGTTTGGCGTTCTGGCGGCCCTGACCCATGCGCGTACGACGGGCGAGGGGCAGGTCGTGGATGCCGCCATTGTTGATGGTGCCGTCTCGCTCATGGCCTCGCAGCACCAGCTTATCTCCGCAGGTCTGTGGGATACCCAGCGCGAGAACAATCTGCTCGATGGCGGCTGCCACTTCTATTCCGTCTATGAATGCGCGGACGGGCAGCATGTCTCGGTCGGTCCGCTGGAGCCGGAATTCTATGCCCTGCTGTGCGAAAAACTCGGCGTCGACATGGGCGAGCATCCCAATGACTGGACGGGCAAGGGTTGGGAGGCCGGCAAGGAGGCCTTTGCTGCCATGTTCAAGCAGAAGACGCGCGATGAATGGTGCGAATTGCTGGAAGGCACGGATGCCTGTTTCGCCCCGGTCCTGAACTATGAAGAAAGCGCCGCCCATCCGCACATGGTCGAGCGCGGGACCTATCAGGAGCTGGACGGTTTCCGCCATCCCGCCCCGGCACCGCGTTTCTCGCGCACGCCCGGAGCGATCCAGGGGCCGGCGCCGGTCCCCGGCTCCGACCGTGAGGATGTGCTGAAAAGCTGGGGCCTCTAGCCGGTGAGGGCGGTTCGGGCCTGATCGTCCGGCAGGTCGAGCCGGGCCAGAACGGCCGCATCAATCCTCACATAGGCCATCTGGCAGGCTTCGCGGCTTGCCAGGGCGATATCGGTCTGCCGCAGATCGGCATAGCGCAGATTGGCACCGCTGAGATTGACGGGCAGGACCCGTCCACCCGCGAGGCTGAGCGGCCCGAGGTCGGCACCGCGCAGATCGCAATGGCTCATCAATGTGTTGGACAGGTCCGCACCGCGCAGGTCGGCACCGCGCAGACAGCAGCCGCGCAGATCCGAGCCGGCCAGACGCGCGCCCTGCAACTGGGCACCGGACAGGCTTAGTCCGGACAGGTCTGCCCCCATGGCCCGCAAGGCTGTCAGCGCTTTCCCGGCGGCATGCCGTGCACCGCTCAGGTCCAGGCCTGACAGGTCGAGGGTTTCGGCACTGCGGCCCAGAACGCGTTTCTCATGGGTCTCGAAAAGCTGGTCGGCGGGTTGGTCGGGCGCGTGGGTTTCCGGCGGTGGACGCCGGTCTGGGTCGGGACCGGTCTGCCAGTCCCGGGTCTCGGCCAAGTCGAGACGGGCCCGGTTTTCATCCGCCCCACGGCAATCGGCACGGTTCAGACGGGCGCTGGCCAAATCGCTGCCGGCGAGGCGGGCGCCCCGCCG
>NZLV01000051.1 GCA_002694345.1 Maricaulis sp. | reverse complement strand
CTGGATGGAGGATGTCGACGCGCCGAAAATCGGTCCGGACGATGTGCTTATCCGTATCCGCAAGACCGCCATCTGCGGCACCGACATCCATATCTACAATTGGGATGACTGGGCCGCGAAAAACGTCCCGACGCCCATGGTGGTCGGCCATGAATATTCCGGCGAGATCGTCGAGGTGGGCGGCAATGTCACCCGAGTGAAAGTCGGCCAGCGCGTCTCCGGTGAAGGCCATGTCGTCGGCGCGACGAGCCGCGCCGCACGGGCCGGGCGCTTCCACCTGGACCCCGACACAATGGGTGTGGGTGTGAACATTCCCGGCGCCTTCGCGGAATACATGAAACTCCCGGCTTTCAACGTCGTACCGCTGCCGCCTGAAGTATCGGATGAATTGGGCGCGATCCTCGATCCGCTCGGCAATGCCGTGCATACGGCGCTGCAATTCGACCTGATCGGCGAGGATGTCCTGATCACCGGCGCCGGTCCGATCGGCATCATGGCTGCCGCGATCGCCCGCCATGTCGGCGCCCGCCATGTCGTGCTGACCGATATCAACACCCACCGTCTCCACCTGGCCAGCCAGGTCGCCCCGAACATCCGCACCGTGGATGTCTCCAAGGAAGACCTGCACGATGTCCGCGCCGAGCTGAAAATGACGGAAGGCTTTGATGTCGGGCTGGAAATGTCCGGTGCGCCGATGGCCTTCGGCTCCATGCTCGACAATATGGTGATGGGTGGGAAGATCGCGATGCTGGGCCTGCCCTCCAAGCCGATCGAGGTGGATTTCGGCCAGCTTGTCCTCAAGGCGATCACGCTGAAGGGCGTCTATGGCCGGGAGATGTTCGAGACCTGGTACAAGATGATTGCCATGCTGGAGAGCGGTCTGGATGTCTCGCGCATCATCACCCACCACTACAAGGCCGATGAATTCGCCAAGGGTTTCGAGGCCATGCGCTCGGGCAAATCCGGCAAGGTCGTGCTGGACTGGAGTTGATCATGCCGCCCGAAAAGCGCGTCCCGCTGGAAGGGTTCATCGAATACGCGCCGGCAGAAATGTCGGCGCGGGTGACGGAATTCTCCGAGAATCTGCGCCGCCGCCGAACCGTGCGCGATTTCGATGACAGGCCGGTCGACAAGTCCATCATCGAACAGGCCATTCTGGCGGCTGGTTCGGCCCCGTCCGGTGCCAATCACCAGCCCTGGCATTTCGCCATCATCCAGGACCCGGCCAAGCGCAAGGCCCTGCGCGAGGCCGCCGAGACCGAAGAGCGGGCCTTCTATGCTGGCAAGGCGTCGGATGAATGGCTGGAAGCCCTGGCGCCGCTGGGCACGGATGCCAACAAGCCCTTCCTGGAGCATGCGCCTGTCCTGATTGCCGTTTTCGCCCAGAAGCGCGGGGGCGAGAAGGCCGGCCAGTCCAAGAAGAATTACTACATCAATGAAAGCGTCGGGATCGCTTGCGGCTTCCTGCTGGCAGCCCTGCACGAGGCCGGTCTGGTCACCCTGACCCACACGCCCAATCCGATGCGCTTCCTCAATGAGGTCTGCGAGCGTCCGGTCGATGAGAAGCCTTACATGCTGATCGTCGGCGGTTATCCGGCCAAGGATGCCACCGTGCCGGAACATGCGCTGATCAAGAAATCGCTGAGCGACATCACGTCCTGGCTCTGACACCAAAAAGGGCGACTCGATGAGCCGCCCCTTTCATGTGCGGGTTCGACCTTCCGGCTACTGACCGAAGCGCGTATTGATCCAGTCTTCAATCAGGGCGAGGGCCTGTGGATTAAAGGTCTCCTCGATCTGCGCGTATTCCGGGATGGTGCCGGTTTGCGCGGTCTGGAACATGTGGTTGAGGCCGGGCAGTTCCATCAGCGTGACATCGCGATTATGGGCGAGGCCCGCCTCGATGCCGGCCAGGTTGGGGCCCGGCACGACCTGCAAGTCCAGAGAGCCATTGAGGGCGAGGACCGGCTGATCCACGTCACCCAGATAATCAGCGGGATCGTGATTGAGGAAGGCGCGCTGCCAGGCCCGCACATTCTGGCCGATGAAGAGGGATTTCTGGTCCGGTGTGGCGCCCAGGAAAATCAGCACGTCAGGCGTCAGGATCTCGTCCAGCGCGGCGTGGGCGGCGGCTTCATCCGGGGCCGAACGGGCGGCGTCGGTGATCTGCAGGACTATCTCGTGCAAACGCTCCAGATCCGCCTCGCTGCGGCCCGAGGCGCGGGCGGCGGCGATGGACTGGTCCAGGATGATCTCCTGGCCGTCCGTGCCGGGACCGGCGAGCAGAACGATATAGGCGATGTCCGGATTGTTCGCAGCGACGACCGGTGCGATCAGCCCGCCCTCGGAATGACCGATCAGGCCGATTGCGTTCGCATCAATCACGGGCTGGGTGCGCAGCCAGTCGGTGACGGCGCGGGCATCGCTGGCGAAATCCATGGAGGTCGAAGACGCGAAATCGCCGGTGGAGTCGGCATAGCCACGATCATCATAGCGCAGTACGGCAATACCATTGCGGGTGAGATGGTCGGCCAGCACGGCAAAGGGCTGGTGCGTCCAGACGGTTTCATTGCGGTCCTGGGGACCGGAACCGGAAATCAGGACGGCCGCCGGGAAGGGGCCTTCGCCTTCTGGCAGGGTCAGCGTGCCGGCCAGGGTCACACCCTCGGCGGACGGATTGTCGATGCGAACGTCGAACGCGCGATAGGGAAAGGGCGCGACGGGCGTTTGCGGTCGGTTGGGCTGCTCCACTGCCATTGATTGGCGCTCAAAACGCACGACGGCATCGTCGAAACCCGGGCGTTGCCAATGGCCGGTCAAGGCGTTTCCGTCCGCGTCCAGCTGACCCTCATAGGTCACATTGGCGGCGGGAACCCGGAAGCGGATCGTGTCGCCCTCGCGCTCCAGGCCGGCGACAGGAATGCCATAGGCGCCCTGGGTGACCGAATCCAGGCTGGCCGAAGTGCCATCTTCGCCGGTTTCGACATTCAGCGTGAATTCCAGCTGGATGGCGTCGCGGTCGAGCTGGCCCGTCCAGCTGCCGTCCAAGCCGTCGATCACGACGACAGGCGCGGCGTCGGCACGGGCGAAGTCCAGCTCCAGCGTTGCGCCCTGCGTGAACTCGCCATCATAGTGACCGGCTTGCGCGTTCCAGTCGCCCTGATAGCGGGCGCCGATCGCGCTGATTTCGAACCGCATTTCAGTGTCGTCGATGAAGAAATCGCTCATCGGAATCTGCTGACCCGGGGCCTGGTCCAGGCTCTCCAGCGTGGCGGTCAGGCCGCCATCCTCGGTTTCGCGGGCATGGACCATCAGGCGCAACGCGCCATTCGGCGTGGTCAGTGTTCCCAGCCAATCGCCCGTATGGTCATCCTGGGCGAGCGCCGGGGCTGAAAGGCCCAGGCCGATCACCAGGGCCGCACGCGTCATGGCCGTGGCCAGTTTGAAAGTGTGAGCCATTGAGGTCTCCTGTGTTCAGGCAAGCCGGTATCGTTCGCCCGTAGGGGCGGTCTCCGCTCGGGGATGGCCGGATTGCGATAGGTGCGCGTTGTCGCGCGGATCAGTTCATGAATTGAAAGTTAGCTAATCATCGAAATGAAGGCAAGCCTTATTTTGATGATTGTCTAAATGTAAGAGGGTCCGATCAGTGTGACGGGCAAAAAAGAACGCCCGGACCTGGGGAGATCCGGGCGT
This sequence comes from Maricaulis sp., assembly GCA_002694345.1. GTDB lineage: Bacteria > Pseudomonadota > Alphaproteobacteria > Caulobacterales > Maricaulaceae > Maricaulis. Next base: position 3,921 of record NZLV01000051.1, on the reverse strand, counting down.
CTGATTTCCGACCAACCGTGACTTGGATCGGGACGCGTTTGCCGTGAAGGACCGGGAGTGAGGCAAGGGACCGGTTCTTCGGTAAGGGTGGGGCGACCCTCTAGGCCCGCACGCGTCTGCGGATGGCTGTAAAGGACCAGATCAGGGCGACCAGCCAGCCGATCCCGGTCCAACCCAGAAGCAGATTGGTCAGGAAGATCGCGAAGGCATTGTCATGCCCGCGCAAGAGCGCGATCAGGGCCGGCAGGAAGAAGATGATCAGGGCTGCAATTCCCGTCTCCACTCCGCCAAACATCACGATCTCCATGTCCGTTGCTCCGTGTTATCGAATTTCGATATGAATGTAGGAGTCTGCGCGGGGGTGCACAAGACAGGGTGAGGGGGGAACAGACGCGAATTTGTCCCCCCAGACCGGACACAAAAAAGCCCCGGTCGAGGGACCGGGGCTCTTGTCTGTCCTTGTGAGGTCCGGATCAGGCCTCGACGCTCGGGAATTCATAATCCTTGTAGATTTCCCGCAGTTTGGTCTTGAGGATCTTTCCGGTAGCGCCGATCGGCATTTCGTCGATGAATTCGACGGCATCCGGCACCCACCATTTGGGCACTTCACCGCGCAGGTATTCTAGAATGCTCTCAGCATCCTTCTCGGCGCCTTCCTTGGCCTGGACGACGAGGAGCGGGCGTTCCTGCCATTTCGGGTGCGGCATGCCGACTGCGGCAGCCATGGCGACACCGGGATGGCCCATGGCGGCGTTTTCCAGATCGATGGAGGAGATCCACTCACCACCGGTCTTGATGACGTCCTTGGAGCGGTCGGTGATGGTCATGAAGCCATTGCCGTCCAGATGGGCGACATCACCGGTCTGGAACCAGCCATCCTCGGTGAAGCTTTCCGCGCCGGCGCCGCGATAATAGGCCGAGGCGATCCACGGACCGCGCACCTGGACGTGACCGGAGGACTTGCCGTCCCAGGGCAGTTCCTTGCCTTCATCATCGACGACCCGCATGCCGACACCGAAGACCAGGCGGCCCTGTTTCAGCTTGATCTTGATCTGCTCTTCGCGATCCAGCTTCTCCTGCTTGGGCAGGAGGACATTGACCGTGCCCAGCGGGCTCATCTCGGTCATGCCCCAGCCTTGCTGCATGACGACGCCATACTTGTCTTCATAGGCGCGCAGCAGGGATTCCGGCAGGGCAGACCCGCCGATCAGCACGCGCTGGACGCTGTCGATCCGCTTGCCTTCCGTCTCGAGGTAGTTGAGCAGGCCGAGCCAGACGGTCGGCACGCCGGCGACATAGCTGACTTCCTCGCTCTCGATCAGCTCATGCAGGCTGGCGCCGTCGAGCTGGGCACCGGGCATGATGAGTTTCGACCCGTTCATCGGCGCGGCATAGGGCACGCCCCAGGCATTGACGTGGAACATCGGCACGACCGGCATGATCACGCCGCGCGCACCGACACCCACGACGTCGGAGGCGGAGGTGGCCATGGCGTGCAGCACGTTGGAGCGGTGCGAGTAGAGCACGCCCTTGGGATCACCCGTGGTGCCGGAGGTGTAGCACAGGCCGGCGGCGGCATATTCGTCGAAGACGGGCCAGTCATAATCGGCCGACTGGTCGCCGATCAGTTCCTCATAGGTCTTGTGCTTGACGTCGACCGCATCGGAATGGGTCTTGTCGGTCATCAGGACCCAGTTCTTCACCGACTTGCAGGCTTTGGCGATCGCATTGACGATCGGCGCAAAGGTCTTGTCGAAGAAGACGGCCTTGGCCTGGGCGTGATCCAGCATCCAAATGATCTGTTTGGGATCGAGACGCGGATTGACGGTGTGGACGACGGCACCGACGCCGGAAATGCCGTAATAGAGCTCGAAATGCCGGTGCGAGTTCCAGGCGATCGTGGCGACGCGGTCGCCTTCCTTGATCTTCAGCTTCTTGGTCAGGGCGTTGGCGAGCTGTTTCGTCCGCTCGTGCGCCTGGGCGTAGGTTTCGCGGTGAATCGTGCCGTCTTCGGGCAGGCGGCTGACGATTTCCTGGTCCCCATGGCACTTGGCTGCATGGACAAGGATGTCCGAAATCATCAGCGGACAATCCATCATATGTGCGCGCAAGGTCATGTTTCTCCCCTAATCTGATCGACCATTCGACGTTTTGGTATTTTGGCCCATGAAACGGCCTAACCGGCGGCAGCGCAATCCTTTTGCTCAATCTCGCTGTATTGCCTAAGCCTTCTGGATGGATGGCTGAACCGGATTCGTTCCGGTCTCGGGGGCCACTCTCACAAAGGCTGACATCGCGTATGACCCAGGTCCCGCTCACTCCTCCGACACCTGTTGATATTGTCAGGGCCGCCGAAAGGCTCAAGGGGGTGGCTGTCAGAACCCCGCTTCTGCGCAGTGATGTGCTCGACGCGAAGCTGGACGCCCGGGTCTTCGTGAAGGCGGAATGCCTGCAGAGGACCGGCTCCTTCAAGTTCCGCGGTGCCTATAACCGGATCTCCTGCCTGGATGAGGATGAGCGCCGCCGCGGCGTGCTCGCCTACTCCTCCGGCAATCACGCCCAGGGCGTGGCCGCCGCCGCCCGTCTCAGCGGGACGACCGCCAAGATCCTGATGCCGCTGGACGCGCCGCGCTCCAAGGTCGAGGGCGTGGAGTTCTGGGGCGGTGAAGTGATCGGCTATGACCGTTCCACGCAGAATCGCGAAGCCATGGGCCGCGAGCTCGCCGAGCGCGAGGGCCGCGTCCTCGTTCCGCCCTATGAAGACCCCTATATCATCGCCGGTCAGGGCACGGCGGGCCTTGAAATGGTCGAGCAGTTCGCCGAGTTCGGCGAAACGCCGGATCTGGTTGTGTGCTGTGCCGGTGGCGGTGGGCTGATCGCCGGGGTCGGCCTGGCGGTGAAGGAAGCCTGTCCCGCCGCGCAAATCTGGGCCGCCGAGCCGAACGGTTTCGACGACCACCGGCGCTCCCTGATCAGCGGCCAGCGCGAACGCAATGCGCAATTGGCCGGATCCTTCTGCGATGCCATCCTGACGCCCGAGCCCGGCGAGCTGACCTGGTCCCTCAATTCGCGCCAGATGAGTGGCGGTGTCACCGTCAGTGATGCCGAAGTGGCAGAGGCGATGCGCTTTGCCTGGAGCCATCTGAAGATCGTCGGTGAACCCGGCGGCACGGCCGCCTTCGCCGCGGTGCTGGCGAACAAGCTGGACCTTCGCGGCAAGACGGTCGGCGTTCTCATCACCGGCGGCAATGTCGATGCGGCGGTGTTTGAACGCGTGCTGGCGGGGCGCTAGCGGACGGCTTCCATCTCGCTGGCCAGTGCCGGATAGAGTTTGGGCAGCACCAGCGAAGCCACACAGCGCAACAGCATGGATGTCCGGTTGGACGTGCGCAGGAGACGTTTCAGGAGCGAGACGTCCACCCAGTACTGATCCGGTCCGGCCGCATGAGTGCTGTCGACCTCGATGATCTGGTAGCGGGTTTCCAACTCCATGAAGCGTCCGCCTTCCTCCGACTGGGTGCAGTCGTGGATGATGCGGCTGCCGGCGGGCTGCAGGTCCGGAACCGGCCCGCTTGTGTGGATGGCGCTGGGCTGCAGGACCTGACCGCCGCTGACGCCGATCTCCCGGCCTGCCGTGATCAGGAATTCCGGCGCATCCGACTGCCAGTTGCGCACCAGCAGGACGACATGCTGGCGATTGGCGGCGCAGACCAGGGGCTGGGTCCAAACCGGGACTTCGCGGGTTCCGGTTTCCACGCGGACGAGCTGGACGGAACGGCCGCGGCCGGCCCGATCGGCAATTCCGTCATCGGCAATTCCGTCATCGGTAACGGCCCAGTCGGTCAACTGGTCCAGCGGCACCATGCGGCCGCGTTCGCGGGGCGCAGCGGGGGGCAGGGCCAGCTTGTCCAGCATGGCGGG
>NZLV01000050.1 GCA_002694345.1 Maricaulis sp. | reverse complement strand
TGCTGTCGGACGAGGTGCGGGCGGCCGGCTTTGCCGATCCGCAAACCGTGCCTGGCGGAGTGAGTTTTGTCGGGCACTGGCCGGATGTCTGGCGAGCCAATCTCGTCCTGCGCGGGGCCAGCCGTGTGCTCGCCCGGATCGACAGTTTCCGCGTCGTCCATTTATCCCAGCTCGACAAACGCGCCCGCCGGGTCGACTGGGGGCGGGTGCTCAAGCCGGGCGTGCCGGTCCGGGTCGAAGCCAGTTGCCGGGGCTCAAAGATCTACCATGCCGGCGCGGCGGCCGAACGGATCGCCACGGCCATCACCGCAACGCTTGGCGTTCCGGTCGAAGACACGGCAGAGGTCACGGTGCGGGTCCGGATCGACCAGAATGTCTGCACGCTCAGCGTCGACACGTCCGGCGAGTTGCTGCACCGCCGCGGTTTCAAGGCCGAGGTCAACAAGGCGCCAATGCGCGAAACCCTGGCGGCCCTCTTCCTGCGCGCGTGCGGCTATGACGGCCGCGAAGCGGTCTTCGATCCGATGTGCGGGTCGGGCACATTTGTCATCGAGGCTGCTGAAATGGCCGCCGGTCTGGCCCCGGGCCGGGCGCGGGCCTTCGCCTTCGAGCATCTCAACAGTTTTGATCCGGCAGGCTGGGCGGCCCTGAAAGCGGCGCAGAGCCCGGTTGAGCCCGATTGCCTCTACTGGGGGCAGGACCGGGATGCCGGGGCGATCCGGATCAGCCAGGCCAATGCCCGGCGTGCCGGGGTGGCGGGTTTCACCCGGTTCGAGGCCGGGGATGCGCGGGCCCTGAAACGGCCCGACCTGACGCCTGGTCTCGTCATCATCAATCCGCCCTACGGCGCGCGGCTCGGCAATCGCAAGGCCTTGATGGGACTCTATAATGCGCTCGGCCTGGGCCTGAAGAAGCAGTTTGCCGGCTGGCGGGTCGGTCTGGTCACCAGTGATGCCGCCCTGGCGCGGGCGACACGGCTGCCGTTTGGTGCGCCGGGACGTCCGGTGGATCATGGCGGGCTGAAAATCCGGCTCTACCAGACCGGTCAGCTGTCCTGACTGGCCTCGCTCCGGTCGCCCTCTTCCCAGATCTTGAAACAGGCGGTGAAGACCAGCAGATCGCCTTCACGGATCTCCGTCTGCTCGATCCGGCTGTCGAAAGAGGTGCGGAAGTGGAAATTGAAATCGCCGGCGCGGTTGCGCAATTCCTCCCGCTTGGAGACTGGTAGCCAGCCGACCAGGTGCAGGCCGGGCAGCCGGGTCTTGACCAGGCTCGCATAGGCCTCGCCCAAAAGGTAATCCTCCGACGTCACCTCATGGATATAGAGATGTGTGCCATCGCGCATGTTCATGACGGCGATCAGGAAATCGAGCATGGCATTGCCGTCGAACACATCCTTCACCAGGAAGCGCTCCACCAGCGTCGCGCTGGGGATGACCACGGTGGCCCCGGCCCCGTCATGTTCATCGGGATTGTCCTGACCGGTCAAGCGCGCTGCCTGCGGGCCGAGGAAAGCTTCCCGGTCCTCCCGGGCGAGCACTTCGGAAATGATGCTGCAATCCCAGCCGCAGGTATTGGCGTATTCCCGGATCAGCTTGGTGGCCAGCAGGGTGGCCGCATCCACAGCCCGCACGGTCGCCGCGTCGGCGGCCTCCCGCTTGGCCGCGGCATTGGCCAGGATGATGACATGCTGGAATTTCAGATCGGCCGGCAGGCGTTCGGCCAGGCGTTCGGCGGTCAGGAAGGGTTCGTCCTCGATGGCGATGGAGTGGATGACCGGATTGATGTGGAAGGCCTTCAGATTATCACTCAGGCGTTCCAGATGGGCGCGTGAGGCATAGAGAAGGATGGCCGTGCCCTCCGGCCGCGTCATCCGGAACTTGCTGCGCGGGATCGGATCGGCCTCGTGCACATCATGATGACCGCGGTCGCGGCGGATCGAGGTGCGCTTGTTGGCGCTGTAGATGATGCGGTCATTCGGGGCCGGCTTGTGACCATAGCCGGCCTTGCGCGTGTAGGAGATGATCGGGCCACCATCGATCACTTCGGCGTCGAACACGGCTCCGCGTTGCAGATCCCCCTGGACCAGGCCGATCAGATTGGCGCCGCTTTTCCAGAGCACACGCTCCATCTCGCCACTGTCCATGCCCGCCTCGATATCGGGATTGAGTTCGCACAGCTCGTCGAAATCGATCGAGAACAGTTCGTCGAACCCGTCATAGGTCAGCACGTCGAGCAGATAGTCGATCATGAAGGGATGGATGGTGCTGAGGGCCGCAGCCTTGGCGACGAAAATGTCCGGCGTGATCAGTGTGGTGCAGCCGAAGGCGGCGAAATGGTCGGCATTCTGGGAGAAGGCCAGTTCGGCGGAGATATGGATGTTGGGGTTGAGGCGCTTCAGATTCATCGCCGTGAGGACCGCGCCGATATTGCGGGTCTTGCGGCGTTCATAGTCGGCCAGGATGATGGCATGGCTGGCATTCTGGGCCCCGGCGCGTTCCAGGGTCTCCCGATCGGCGCTGTCGCCCCTCCGGAAATTCACCCGGGCCTGGTCGAAGCGGTGATCGGCCAGCGGCGAGGCGTCCCCGGACTCGGCCACGATGCAGACCTTTTTCAGCTTCTCCGCATCGGTGCCGGTCATGGCGAAGACGACGCCGTCCAGGCTTTCATTCCAGCCGCACACCAGGACATGGTCATGCCAGCGCGTATCGGCCAGGCCGGCTAGGGATTCGGCGCGTTTGCGGCCCCACAGATTGACGATGATGATGATCGCCGCGATCGGGCCGGACACGCCGACAAAGGCGAGGATGGCGACCAGGAGCCGGCCCATCACCGAGAGCGGATAGGCGTCATTCTCCGTGAAGCCGCTCGCCACGAAGGTCAGCATCCAGATGAAGCCCTCCGACAGGGTGAAGTCGGCAAAGGGATTGTCCAGGTTCAGATCGCGGGCATAGCCGGCCTCGGCTGAGCGCAGGGCCAGCAGGGCCAGCAGCAGGGTCAGGGCAAACAGGCTGACCCCGATCACCCAGGGGCTGGGCCGGGCCCACAGGTCCAGGGCCGTCTGCAGGCCCGCGAAACGTCCGCGCCGTTCCCGTCGCACACCGGTCCGGTCATAGGACGACTGGAAGGTGACGGCGGCGAAGCTGCTGGTCAGGATGGCCAGCCAGATCACGATCCACATCCAGTAAGCGGGTTCCGGATTGGCGTGCCCGGCATCGACCAGCGCCCGGCGGGCCTCGGGGTGGTAGGGCAGGGGCGAGCGGCGCAGGAAGGTTTCCGGCTCCGCCAGTCCCGGAACGTCCGGGGTCAAATCGTCCCAATGGGTCAGCAGGCCGTCCATGAGCCGGGCCACGGCACCATCGGGGGCATCATTGCGGGCAAACAGGAAGGCGCGCACTTCCAGGGTCGGCACCACAACATCGCCGATCACCTGCTCGCCGGCATCATAATAGGCATTGTCCGTGGCCAGCGTGTCGATCAGCGAGGCGGGCAGGGCGAGGCGCTGGAAGGCCTGCGCGTCAAAGTCCAGATTGCCGGCCGCCGTGACGATCATGGCGTCGATGGTCTCCGCCCGCAGCGCCTGGAAGGCGGTCTGCATGGGGAAGCCGGTGGGGCGATAGTCCACGCCCTCGCGCAGGCCGGCCGTGGCCAGGACATCGCGGGCATTGCGGTAACTGCCCGATCCGGGCGCGCCGATATTGACGGCGGCACCGCGCAGATCGCCCAGCAGGAGGGGAGCGCCAGCGTCGCGCCGGACAAAGACCTGGACGTATTCCGGGAACAAGGGCGCGACGGCCGAGAATTCGCGGTTCTGCTCAAACCCGCTATCGCCGAAGAAGAGGTGATGGGCGAGATCGTTCTGCGCGATCACGAAGTCGAACTCTCCCGAGCGCAGGCCCTCGAGATTTTCCGTACTGCCCGCGGTGACATCCACGCAGGGCATGGCATCGCCCAGCAGAGCGGAAAGGGTCTCGGCGAAGGCATGATACTGCCCGCCCGGCTCGCCCGTCCCCATGCAACGCGAATCGTCCGGCTGGGCGGCGGCGGTGCCGGTCCCTGTCATGAAGAGGCTCAGCGTCAGAAACAGCAGTGCCGTGAGACCGTGTCGGTCCATCGTGTCATCTCCCCCCGGATGTCCGGCCCAAGTGTAGTCCGGCTGCCATTGGTCGGGTCAAGTGAAGCGGTGGTGTCTGCAAGGAAATTTTCCGGCCTGTCCGGCGTATGTTGCAGCGCAGCAAGCAAAAATTGAAAAAGCAATTGCCACCGGTGTCATTGTTGTGCAGTCTGCGCGCCATCCATGCTGCCGGCATCGTCTCTGTGTTTCGTGGCTCCAATTCGGAGTGGAAGTTGAGGGGCGAAAATGCTACCGGTGTCATACGCGACACCGGACTCTGTGGCAGGGATCGGAACAGACAAGCGGACCGGAAACCGGCCGCATGCGGGGAGGACATTATGAGTTACTTCAAGATGCCGACAGGCAAGATGCGTCTTCTGGCAGGCTGCGCGATGGCGAGCCTGACCCTGGGGACCGCAATGAGCAGCGCGGCCCAGGCCCAGGAAACCGAAGATGTTGTGACCGTGACCGGCTATCGCCAGTCGCTGGCCGCGGCCCTGGACGTGAAACGCGATTCCAATGGTGTGGTGGATGCCGTTGTCGCCGAAGACATCGCCGCATTCCCGGACCTGAACCTGGCGGAATCGATCCAGCGCATTCCGGGGATCTCGATCAATCGCGTGGCCGGTGAAGGCCGCCAGATCACGGTTCGTGGTCTGGGCGCCGACTTCACCCGTGTGCGCATCAACGGCATGGAAGCCCTGTCCACCACGGGTGGTTCGGACGCCTCCGGCGGTTCCAACCGGGGCCGTGGCTTCGACTTCAACACGTTTGCGTCCGATCTCTTCAACGAAATCCGCGTCACCAAGACCACCTCCGCCTCTATGGATGAAGGCTCCCTCGGTGCCACGGTCGATCTCTTCACGGCTCGGGCCTTCGACTATGATCCGGGCATGACCGCCGCCGTGTCCGCGCAGCTGGGCTATAACAGCCTGTCCGAGGAAACCAGCCCGCGTCTTGCCGGCCTGGTGTCCTGGTCGAATGACGACCAGACCTTCGGTGCCAATTTGTCCGTGGCTTACACCGATCGCACCATCCTGGAAGAGGGCTTCTCGACGGTGCGTTGGGATGACGGCAACTTCAACTCCGTCAACGGCGCGGCCTGCCCGGCCGGTCCGGAC
>NZLV01000049.1 GCA_002694345.1 Maricaulis sp. | reverse complement strand
GCCCAGATGGCTGTCTTCCTCGTCCCCGATCGGGGTTTCGAGCGAGATCGGCTCCTTGGCAATTTTCAGAACCTTGCGGACCTTTTCAAGCGGCATCTGCAGTTTTTCAGCCAGCTCTTCCGGGGTCGGTTCGCGGCCGATTTCATGCAGCATCTGGCGCGAGGTGCGGACCAGCTTGTTGATCGTTTCGATCATATGGACCGGAATACGGATGGTGCGCGCCTGGTCGGCGATCGAGCGGGTGATCGCCTGGCGGATCCACCAGGTGGCATAGGTCGAGAATTTGTAGCCGCGGCGGTATTCGAACTTATCGACGGCCTTCATCAGACCGATATTGCCTTCCTGGATGAGATCCAGGAATTGCAGGCCGCGATTGGTGTATTTCTTGGCGATGGAGATGACGAGACGCAGGTTCGCCTCGACCATTTCCTTCTTGGCCACGCGGGCCTCGCGCTCGCCCTTCTGGACGGTCCGCACGATGCGGCGCAGATCCTCGATGGGCACACCGGCGCGCTGGGTCAGATCGGCGAGTTCATCACGGATCTTGCCGGCATCCTCGGATTCACGCTCGATGAAGCGGTCCCAGGCCTTCGACGTGCCCGCCATGCCGGACGGCCAGTCCGGGCTCAGCTCATTGCCGAAATAGCTGTCCATGAACTGCGCGCGCGGCACACCATGAGCATCGGCCATGCGCAGCAGCTTGCCTTCCAGGGACATGCGTTCCTTGTTGATGGCATAGAGCTGCTCGACCAGCGCCTCGATCCGGGCATTGTTCAGGTGCATCGTGTTCAGATTGGTCACGATGGCGTTCTGAAGGCCCTCATACTTCTCGCGCGACTGCTTGGTCAGGTCCTTGCCCTCGATGCGGGCAGCAACCAGCTTGTCCTGCAGCTTGCGGAAAGCGGCAAAGTCGGTGGCGATCGAGTCCAGCGTTTCCATCACGCCTTCGCGGAGTTCAGCCTCCATGGCGGACAGGGAGAGCGACGCGCCGTCATCATCGTCGTCGTCGTCATCATCACCGTCTTCGGAGTTCTCGCTGTCCTCGTCATCATCCTCGTCATCGGAGGATTTGGCATCGTCGGACGTCTTGTCGTCATCGTCAGACTTGGGCGACTTGGCTTCGGTCGAGGCCGCTTCACCGCCCTCGCCCTCTTCGCCGTCCTCGTCGTCCGCCGCTTCGGCCTGCTGGCCGCCATAGGTGGCGTCGAGGTCGATGATGTCGCGCAGCAGGACTTCGCCTTCCTGCAGCTCGTCACGCCAGACCATGATGGCTTCGAAGGTCAGCGGGCTCTCGCAGAGGCCGCGGATCATCGCATTGCGGCCGGCCTCGATGCGTTTCGCGATGGCGATCTCGCCTTCACGGGACAGAAGCTCCACCGACCCCATCTCGCGCAGATACATACGCACCGGGTCATCGGTCCGGTCGGCAGAGGACGGGGTGTTCTGGCCGACGACGGCGGTCTTGCCGCTGGACGCAACAGCGCGGCTGTCGCTTTCCTCGTCCTCGTCACTGTCCTCGTCATCATCATTGGAGCTGGCCGCGGCGGCTTTCTTGCCACTGTCGCCATTGTCATTGTCGTCATCGACGTCGGTTTCGCTGTCGACGACATTGATGCCCATTTCAGACAATTGCGCGAGCACGTCCTCGATCTGCTCGGAGGAGAATTCCTCGCTGGGCAGAACGGCGTTCAACTCGTCATGGGTGACATAGCCGCGCTTCTTGGCGGCTTTCACCATGTTCTTGACCGACTGGTCCGTCAGGTCCAGCAGCGGACCGTCCTGGTTTTCCGATGCGTCGTTGGCTTCGGCGCTTTTGCTCATGTATTCGTTCCTTGTCGCGCTGCCCTTAGCGCAATTGGGATGTCGTATCAGGACGGTTCGGACCGCGATGTTTCGCGCAACCGGATCTCCACCAGCCGTCTCACGCTTTCCGAATCTGCCCTGTCAATTTCTTCGTCCAGCCGGGCGCGCACTTCATCGCGCCGGCGCTGTGCCTCACTTCGTTCCATATAGGCAGAAGCAAGCCGCATCCAAGACTCCGCACGCGTCCGTGCCGAAACGTCCTGGCCGCCCAAAACTGCCCGCATGGGTCCCCGTTCCCCGTCCAAACGCTTCAATATCGCCGCAAAACCGGCTTCGGCCAAGAGGGCCCGTAGCGTGTCCGGGTGCACAGACTGCCCAGAAGAGCAGGCGTCTAAAACGGCGTCCCGCAGACTGTCAAGCGAACCGAAGGGCAAAAGCGCCAGCGTTTCGACCTGATCCTGGGCGATTTCGGGATAATCGATGGCCGCCAAAAGCAGGATCCGGGCGTCGGCCGCGCCCGGCGCGGGACGCGCGGCGCGTTTGAGATCCGGGCTGGCACCCAGCCTGGGCAGGCGTCCCGGCCCCTTGCGATTGTAGTTGGACCGCGGGCGCCCCCCGAACAGGGCCTCCATGCGCGTGTCGAACTCGCGCCGGTATTCGTCCTTGATGTCGCCATCTGCAATTTGTGCGACCAGCGCGCGGATACGGCGACGGAAACCGGCACGGCGGTCCGGATCGTCCAGCGGCTCCAGCCCCACTTCCCGCTCCCACAGCATGTCGGCCAGGGAACGGGTCTCCGACAGCACGGCCCGCAGCGCATTGGCGCCATCCTCGCGCAGAATGTCGTCCGGATCCTTGCCCTCCGGCATGAAGGCAAAGCGCAGCGTCTTGCCGGCCTGCAGCAGGGGCAGCGCCCGGTCGGCAGCCTTGAAAGCCGCGGCGCGGCCGGCATTGTCGCCATCCAGGCACATCACCGGCTCGCCCCCGGCGCGCCAGAGCAATTGCAATTGCTCCTCCGTGATCGCGGTCCCCAGCGGGGCCACGCCATGCTCCAGCCCGGCCCGGGCCAGGGCGATCACGTCGAGATAACCTTCGGCGACGATCAGGCCGCGAATATTCTGCTTGGGATCACTGGCAGCCCGCCGCGCGTCAGGGAAGCGGTAGAGGACCGAGCCCTTGTGAAAGATCGGCGTTTCCGGCGAGTTCAGGTATTTCGCCCGCGCTTCCTTGGACAGGGCCCGTCCACCGAAAGCCACCAGCCGCCCGCGCGGATCATGGATGGGGAACATGATCCGGTCGCGAAACCGGTCATAGGGCGAGCCATTGTCCGGCTGAATCAGCAGGCCGCACTCGATCAGGTCGCCGATCGGGGCTCCGGCGGTGACCAGCTCGTCCTTCAGCCCGGTCCGGCTGTCCGGCGCGAAACCGATGCCGAACCGTTTGCAGTCCTCGCCGGTCAGCCCGCGGCTCTTGAGATATTGCCGCGCCGGTTCGCCCTGGGGGCCGAACAGGGCGCGCATGAAATGGGCCTGGGCGGCTTCCATCCATTCCACGAGGGATTTGCGATGGACCTGTTTCTCCGCCGCCTGCGGGTCGGGCTCCGGCAGGCGCAGCCCCGCCTCCCCGGCCAGGCGCTCGGCGGCCTCCATGAAGGACAGGCCCTCCATCTCCTCCAGCCAGGTGAAGATGTCGCCATGCTTGCCCGAGGCGAAGCAATGATAGAAGCGCTTCTCGTCATTGACGAAAAAGGAGGGCGTACGCTCCTTCTTGAAGGGCGAGAGGCCGACGAATTCGCGCCCCTGCCGCTTCAGCTGCACGCTGCGGCCGATCAGGTCGGACGGACGGATCCGTGCCTTGATCTCGTCGATGAAATCATCATTCAGCCGCATGAAACGCGTCGAGCCCACTCAAGTCCGGTTGAGCCCGCCATGATGCACCGGAAACGCTCCGGGGTCGATTTAATCCGGCAGGCCGATATCAGACCGGAACGGCCCTAGGGGCCCGGTGCGGCCACGGCCGGCACGGCGGGGCGCGGTGGCGGCCGGAAATCGACCCGGCCGATCTCCTCGATCCGCTTGTCGCCCGCCTCGCCTTCCACCAGCTCATAGCCGAGCAAGGCAAAAATCCGGTCGCGCAGGAAGATCGGACGTGCATTGCCATACCAGTCCACGCAGGACACCAGGCAGCCATCCCGCGACCCACTCCGGGTCAGGCGGGACTGCAACCGGCCGAAGCGTTCCAGCGCGCCCTCGGTGCGCCGCAGGAAGACCATGTCGGCACCGTCCTGATAGCTGTCATCCCAGGTCATCACCGGCAGGCCCAGAAGCCCTTCGCGCAAATCCGCCGAGTCCGGATCAGGACGGTAGAAGAAGGCCTGGCTGCGGCTTTCCGTTTCCTCCAGCCCCTCCAGCGTGACCTGGCTGTAGAGACTGGGCACGGCGCCGGACAGATCGATCGTGGAGAAGAGCAGGCCTTCATCCTGACCGACGGCCACGGCATCCCGGCCCATCACCTCGATCCGGCTGACCCGCCCGCCCAGTTCGAAAGCCTCCACCGGCCCTCCATCCAGCGGTACGGCGGTCAGCGTGCCATCCGCATCGCCGACCGTGAAGAAGAGCCAGTCGCCGACATAGCGATTGCGATCCACGCCCCGGCGGCCGACCGTCGGCAGCAGGCGGTAGTCCTCGGTCAGCGCCTCGTCCGCGCCACCACCAAAGCGCGCCATCGGCAATTGCAGCAGGGCCGGCTGTCCCGAGGAAAACTCCGGCGACCACATCCAGTCCCCACCGCCGGACGGCGCGACCAGAACGTTCAGCCGGTCCGCCTCTTCGTGGAAGGAAAACTGGTCCACCGGCATGCCCCGCACCTGGGCAGCGCCGGGCTCGGTGCCATCCAGCGGGATGCGATAGACCATGTTCTGGCCGCTCGCCCGCCAGCGCTGGCCGACCCAGACATAGACCGCCTCACGCGAGACGTAGAAAGTGCGCCCGCTCGGCCCCATGACGACCGTGGCGGAACAATCGAACCCGCCATCGGACAGGTCGCACCGGGTCACGGTGTGCAGGGCATCCACCCTGCCGAACCCGTCCTCCTTCACCGATTGCGGCAGGTAGACATCCTCGACCCCGGCAAGACGCTCATAGACCAGCTCGTCGCTCTCGCCATCCCACACCGCCATGCCCGGCAGCAGATCGAGCGGCGTCTCGGCCCGCCAGTTGTATTCCGGCAGCGGCGTGTAGAAGACCAGTGTCTCGCCAATCAGGCGCGAGGCGTAATTGCGGCTGGAATAATAATCCTCCGACCGCAGGTAATGCGTGTCGACATAGCTCAGCTCGCCCGCATCCGAGATACCGAACCGGCTGATCTCCGTGGCGTCGAATTGGTAGTTGAAGCCGATCACGATGATCGTGCTGCCCTCGATCAGCATCTCGTCATACCAGCCGTCCGGATCCTCCATCCCGGGCGGGAAGGCATCGATCCGGTCCACGGCCTCGATCGCCCCATTGGCCGTCGACAGGGTGAAGAGACGGCCACGCCGCAGGACGATCAGGTAATCGCCGGCATTCTTGACGATCCCGCCCTCATCCACCCCGACGACCTGGGTATTGGTGATGCTTTCATTAGCCGGACTACTGATCCGTGAGGCCGTCACCGTCAGCACCTCATCATCCACCGCACCCGGCAGCGGGGGTGGCGGGGGTGGCGGCGGTGGTGGGGATGGCGGAGGCGGCGCAGAGCCATAGACCGGCTCGGGCACGCCGCTGCTTCCGTCTTCAGCCTCGCCCGGCTCGCCATTCACAAAGGCAATGAAGTCTTCGTCGGACGCGAAACCGGCCAACCGGTCGGTCGAGCCCAGCGTGCTGCAGGCGGACAGGAGCAGCCCGCCGGCACCGACCAGTGCCAGGGTCAGCGCACGTGTCTGTTTGCGTATACGGTCGGCCATGCTCTCCCCCTCTTCTCGTGCGACAAGAGGAACAGAGTGCAGGGCAGGCGGCAAGACGAAATCTTGGAATTTCGGGCGTTTGGCCCCTAGGCGGCACCGGCCAGAAGGTGTTTCACCTTGGCGCCGGCCTGGCCGAAATCCATGCGACCGGCATAACGGCTTTTCAGCTCGCCCATGACCCGGCCCATATCCTTCAGGCCGGACGCGTCCAGCTCGCTGACCACGGTTTCCGCAGCTTCGGCGATCTCGGCGGCATCCATCGGCTTGGGCAGGAATTCGCGCACGACATCGGCTTCGGCGCGTTCCGCTTCAGCCAGGTCCAGACGGCCAGCCTTTTCATAGGTGACGGCGCTTTCCTCGCGCTGCTTCACCAGCTTCTGCAGGATGGCCATGATCTCGGTTTCTTCACACCCGGTGCAGCGGTCTTCGGCGCGCGCCGCGATGTCACGATCCTTGATGGCAGCGGACACGAGACGCAGCGTGGACAGACGCGCTTTCTCGCCGGCCTTCATGGCGGATTTCATTTCCCCGGTGATTTGTTCACGAAGAGACATGATTGAATTGATCCATTCTGGCTGCGCCTTGGCAAGCCGTTCAAAAACTTTCGGTGTGCAGAACGTGTCTTTTGCGCGATTTCTTCAGCGCTTGGGTTCCGAGCGATTAAAAGCCTGTTCCTGACATCTGCGCTGGCACACAAACCGTGCCCCCGAAACGAGGGGCGGGGAAATAGAAGCATGTCAAAAAAGAATCAAGTCCTAATCATGATCCCGTCACAAAGCGTGATGGAAAAGCGGACATGCATTCCTGCAGGGATTGACCGCGCCCCTCTTAGGGACTAGCGAAGCGCCCGTTTACCCGGACGGAGCCGGACGCCGATTCTGATCGTGCGACGACCGTCCTTCCGACAGGCTCTGGAGACTGCCATGACGCAAGACACCCCGACCCAAGCGACCGGTGCCATCGCACTCGCCAGCGGAGAGGTTCTTTTCGGTTTCGGCGCAGGCGCCAGCGGCATGTCTGTCGGGGAAATCTGCTTCAACACGGCGATGACCGGCCACCAGGAAATCCTGGCCGACCCGTCCTATGCCGGCCAGGTGGTCTGCTTCACCTTCCCCCATGTCGGCAATGTCGGCGCCAATGGCGAGGACGAGGAAGCCGCTTCCGACCCGGCCCGCAAGGCCGCCGTCGGCATGGTCTCCCGCGCCACCATCACCCCGCCGGCCAATTGGCGCGCCGAGGTCAGCTTTGACGAATGGCTGCGCCATCGCGGCATTGTCGCTCTGACCGGGGTCGACACGCGCGCCCTGACCCGCCGCATCCGCGAAAAGGGCATGGTGATGTGCGCCATCGCCCATGATCCCAACGGGAATATCGATGTCGAGGCCCTCAAGGCTGCCGCTGCCGGTGCTCCGACCATGGAAGGCCGCGAACTGGCCGCCGACGTCGCCCGCACCGACACGACCGACTGGAATGAAGGCAATTGGACGCTGGGCGAAGGTCCGGAAGACGGCCCGCGCGTCGTCGTTCTCGATTACGGCGTGAAGGCCAATATCCTGCGCCTCCTGGTCGGCGCCGGTGCTCGTGTCGCCGTCCTGCCGGGCAAGGCCTCCTTCGAGGACATCAAGGCGCTGAACCCGGATGGGGTTGTTGTCTCCAACGGTCCGGGCGACCCGGCCGAGACCGGCAAATACGCCCTGCCGACGATCAAGGCCGTCGTCGAGGCCGGCATCACGACCCTGGGCATCTGCCTGGGCCACCAGATGCTGGCCCTCGCCATCGGCGCCAAGACCGCCAAAATGCCCCAGGGCCACCACGGCGCGAACCACCCGGTGAAGAACCACGAGACCGGCCAGGTCGAGATCGTCTCCATGAATCACGGTTTCGCCGTCGACGGCTCCACCCTGCCGTCCAATGCGGTGGAGACCCATGTCTCCCTGTTCGACGGCTCCAATTCCGGCTTCAAACTGACCGACAAGCCCGTCTGGGCCGTCCAGCACCACCCGGAAGCCTCCCCCGGCCCGCAAGACAGCTTCGGCGTCTTCGACCGCTTTGTGGGTGAGCTGAAGGGCCTGGTCGGGGCTTAGGCATTCCCCGAACACAGACATAAAAAAAGGCCCGGTCAGACCGGGCCTTTTTCGTGTGTACGTCCGGAACGGCCTAACCCAGCAGAGCCGCTTTCTTGGCCTGGAATTCCTCTTCGGTAAGGATGCCCTTGTCACGCAGGTCCGCCAGCTTGG
>NZLV01000023.1 GCA_002694345.1 Maricaulis sp. | reverse complement strand
AGCAGAAGAAGAAATGGCTGGAGCCGTTGCTCGAGGGCAAGATCCGCTCGGCCTATCTGATGACCGAGCCGGACGTCGCCTCCTCGGACGCCACCAATATCGCCTTTGACGCCAAGCTCGAGGGTGATGAATGGGTGCTCAATGGCGAGAAATACTGGTCGTCGGGTGCCGGTGATCCGCGCTGTGCCGTCTATGTGCTGATGGCCAAGACGGAAGGCGATGATGCACCGCGCCATGGCCGTCACTCGCAATTCCTCGTCGATGCCAAGACGCCGGGTATCGAAATCCTGCGTCCGATGATGGTGTTCGGTCAGGACGATGCCCCGCATGGCCACATGCATATCCGCTTCACCAATGTGCGCGTGCCCAAGGATGCGCTCATTCTCGGTCGCGGTCGTGGTTTCGAAATCTCGCAAGGCCGCCTCGGGCCGGGCCGTATCCACCACTGCATGCGCGCCATCGGTCAGGCGGAACGGGCCCTGGAACTGCTGTGCCGCCGCTCGCTGAGCCGTGAGGCTTTCGGCAAGCCGCTGGCCAAGCTGGGCGCCAATTACGACATCATCGCCGAGCGTCGCATGGGGATTGAACAGGCGCGCCTGCTCTGCCTGAAAGCCGCCTGGATGATGGACCAGGGCGATCCGCGTGCTGCAGCACCGTATATCTCCCAGATCAAGGTCATCGCTCCGCGCGTGGCCCTCGAGACGGTGGACGAAGCCATGCAGATGTATGGCGGTCTGGGCATTTCCCAGGATACGCCGCTGGCGGGCATGTGGACCGGTCTGCGCACGCTGCGTTTTGCTGATGGTCCGGATGCCGTGCACCGCATGGTCATCGCTCGCAAGGAGCTCAAGCAATACATCAACGAATCCCTGGAGGGCTAAGTCCACATGGCACAGCGTAAACCCGCGCCTCCCCGGGCGCAGCTTGAAGCGATTGCCAAACAGGTCACCCAGGCCGAAGAGGTGCTGAATGTCGCCGAGACCGAAGTGCTCGGCGTCAAACAACTCGCCTATGTCAATGCTCCGCCCGATCTGCGCTTCCTGCTCGCCAAATGCCTGGAGCATGGTGACGCAGAAGCCGTGGTGTTCGAGGACCAGCGCTGGACCTTCAACGAGCTGGCCGCCAAATCCGTGGCTGTGGCCAACGGGCTGATCGAGCGGCATGGCGTCACGCCGGGGACGCGGGTGGCGCTGGCCATGCGCAATTCTCCGGAATGGATGGCGGTCTTCCTCGGTGTTCTGGCAGCCGGCGGTGTCATCGTGCCAATGAATGGCTGGTGGACCAGTGAGGAAATGGCCTTCGCCCTGAGCGATTGCGACGCCAAGATCGTGATCGCCGGCGGTCGTCAAATCGAGCGCATCCGTCCCCACAAGGAAACGCTGGGCCTGACCCTGATTGCCGGTCGCAGCGATATCGAGAATGCCGATGATACGCTGGACGCGATCATGGCAGCGGGGGCCGGCAAGCCGGCTCCGGCCATCGAGATCGATACGGACAGCGATTTCGCGATCTTCTATACGTCCGGTTCGACGGGCAAGCCCAAGGGCGCTGTGCTGACCCAGCGCGGGGCGGTGACCACCATCCTGTCCTTTGCCCTGCTGGGCGCGGCCTTGCGTCTGGCCAATGGCGACCAGGACTTCACCGATGGTGATCCGTCCATTCTGGTTTGCCTGCCGCTGTTCCACTGCACCGGCTCGCACGCCGTCTTCATGCTGTCGGTCTTCTCCGGCCGCAAGATGGTGCTGATGCGCAAATGGGATCCGGCCGTCGCCGTCGATCTGATCCAGAAGGAAAAGATCACCGACGTGACGGGCGTTCCGACCATGTCGCACGAGATCGTTCTGGAGGCCGAGCGCCGCGGCATCACACTCGACAGCCTGCAAAGCCTCGGCACAGGCGGCGCCAAGCGGCCCGAAGCCCATGTGAAGAAGATCAACGAGGTTTTCCCGCAGGCCTGGTCCGCGTCCGGCTACGGCCTGACCGAGACCAATGCGCTGGGCACGTATAACGGGCTGGCAGAATACCAGGCCAAGCCGGGATCGGCCGGGGCGCCGCTGCCGGCGGTGACCTTCATCAAGACAGTGGATCCGGACGGGAATGAAACGCCGACCGGGGAACCGGGCGAGGTATGGATCCAGTCGCCGGCCGTGTTCCGCGAATATCTGAATCAGCCGGAAGCGACGGCCGATGTGCTGACTGCAGATCGCTGGTTCAAGACGGGCGATGTCGGCATTATCGACGAGGATGGCTTCCTCTTCATCGTCGATCGTATCAAGGACATGGTCCTGCGCGGCGGCGAGAATGTCTCCTGCCTCGAGGTGGAAGGCGCTCTGGCCAAACACCCCGATATCCAGGAAGCCGCCGTCATCGGCGTGCCGGACGAGCGTCTGGGCGAAACCGTTGGCGCGGCCATCTATCTGCGGGAAGGCGTGACCCTGTCCGATGAGGATATTCGCGACTTCCTCAAGCCGCATCTGGCGGCGTTCAAGATTCCCGAAACGATCTGGCGCATGGACGAACCGCTGCCGCGGGGCGGCACGTCAAAGATCGATAAGCCGGGACTTCGCAAAATGCTTCTGACGGACAAGGAGAGCGCGTAATGGCCGTAGTCAAGGCAGAGGATCTGGCCGGTATTGTGGGCCAGGAAGTCGGCGTGTCCGACTGGATCGAGATCGACCAGGAGCGGATCAATGTGTTCGCTGACATCACGGAAGATCACCAGTTCATCCATATCGATGAAGAGAAGGCCAAGCAGACGCCGTTCGGCGGTACGATTGCCCATGGCTTCCTGACGCTCTCCATGCTTTCGGCACTGGCCAGCGGCACCTCGCTGGTCATCGACGGGATCCAGATGGGGATCAATTACGGCTTCGAAAAAATCCGCTTCCTGCAGCCCGTGCGGGCCGGCAAGAAGATCCGCGGCCGGTTCACCCTGGCCGAAGCCACCGAGCGCAAGCCGGGGCAGTGGATGCTGAAATATGCGGTCTCCGTGGAGATCGAGGGCGAGGAAAAACCGGCCCTGATGGCCGAATGGCTGACGCTTCAGATCGTCGGCTGACATCCAATCGAGTGAAGGGGACACCCGCATGAGTGAAATTCGTTATGACGGCCGTGTGGCCATCGTCACCGGTGCCGGGCTTGGCCTGGGCCGCTGCCACGCCATGGCGCTCGCCGCGCGTGGCGCCAAGGTCGTGGTCAATGATCTGGGCGGTTCGGTCGACGGGTCCGGTTCCGGCTCCGCTGCTGAAGATGTTGCCCAGGAAATCCGCGACGCCGGCGGGGAAGCCATTTCCCACACGGCCAATGTGACCAAGGCAGATGAAGTTGCCGACATGGTCGCCCAGGCAATGGACAAGTGGGGCCGCGTTGATGTGCTGGTGAACAATGCCGGCATCCTGCGCGACAAGTCCTTCTCCAAGATGGAACTCAGCGACTTTGAAATGGTCGTCAATGTTCACCTGATGGGCTCGGTGGTCTGCACCAAGGCGGTCTGGGAAATCATGCGCGAGCAGAATTATGGCCGTATCGCCATGACCTCGTCTTCCTCGGGCATCTACGGCAATTTCGGTCAGTCCAACTATGGCGCCGCGAAAATGGGCCTCGTCGGCCTCATGAATACGCTGCACCTGGAAGGCCAGAAATACGACATCCGCGTCAATTGCCTGGCCCCGACGGCCGCGACCCGCATGACGGAAGGCTTGCTGCCGCCGGCAGCGCTGGAGCTGATGAAGCCGGAAACCGTGGCCACGGGCCTGGTCTTCCTGGTCTCAGAGGACGGACCGTCCCGCACCGTGCTGTGCGCCGGTGCCGGCGGTTTCGCCGCGACCAAGATCTACGAGACCGATGGCATCTACCTGCCGCCGGAAGAGCTGACGCCGGAGAATGTTGCGGCCCAGTTCGACTCGATCCTGGATCCGTCCGCCCAGAAGGAATTCACCGCGGGTGGCGAGCAGACGATCAAATTCCTCACCAAGGCCGCGGCCCATCACGGTGTGAAACTGGGCTGATCGCCCGGACCTGACAGCAAAGAGACGGAGGTCTCCCATGAAAGCGCTTCTCTGCCGGGAATTCGGACCGGAAAAGAACATGACCGTGGAAGAGGTCGCGGATCCGGAACTCAAGCCGGGCCATGTCCTCATCGATGTAAAGGCCGGCGGGCTCAACTTCCCCGACCTTCTGTGCGTGCGCGGCCAGTACCAGTTCAAGCCGGAACTGCCCTTCGTGCCCGGCACGGAAGGGGCCGGAATAATCGCTGAAGTGGGCGAGGGCGTTGAAGGTTATGCGGTGGGTGACAAGGTCATCTTCCGCGGCGCGACCGGCGCTTTTGCCGAGAAAGCCGTTTGCCCGGCTGAGGCCCTGACGAAGTTCCCGGACAGCATGTCTTTCGAGGCCGCGGCCGGTCTGACCATCGTCTACGGCACCTCTTATCACGCGCTCAAGCAGCGCGCCGAACTCAAGCCGGGCCAGACCCTGCTGGTACTCGGTGCGGCTGGCGGTGTCGGCCTGGCCACGGTCGAACTGGGCAAGGCAATGGGCGCCAAGGTCATTGCTGCTGCCTCCAGTGATGAGAAGCTGGCGGTCTGCAAGGAGCATGGCGCTGACGAGGTCATCAACTACTCCACCGAAGACCTGAAGGCCCGGATCAAGGAATTGACCGGCGGCAAGGGNGTGGACGTGATCTATGANCCGGTTGGNGGNGANTATTCCGANGCNGCTTTCCGCGGCATTGCCTTTGGCGGCAAGCATCTGGTGATNGGCTTTGCGGCNGGTGANATTCCCAAACTCCCGCTCAACCTGCCGCTNTTGAAAGTGGCCAGNGTGGTCGGTGTGTTNTGGGGNGCCTGGGCCGGTGCCATGCCGGGCGAGCACNTCNAGAACATGGAAGAAATGTTCGCCATGTTCGAGAAGGGGCAGATCAAGCCGCACGTGGCGGGGACCTACAAGTTCGAGGACTTCCTTGCGGCTTTTGACGAGCTCTCTGGCCGCCGGGCGATCGGCAAGGTCGTTCTGGTGCCGTAAGCCACCACGGTCTGACACAAAAAAGGGCGGTCCCGAGGGGCCGCCCTTTCTGTTTGGGTGTTCGTGCGGACGCTTAGGCGCCTTTCGGGTTGGGGCCGTACTTGTTGGAGCCCGCTTCACTCTCTCCGATGTAGAAGATGATGAGCACGATGAAGCCGACCAGCGGGATCAGGCCCAGGAAGAGCCAGAAGCCGGACCGGCCCGTGTCGTGCAGACGGCGGACGGCCACGGCGATGCTCGGCAGGAACGTGCCCAGGGCAATCAGGCCACCGAACAGATAGGTGCCCAGCAGGCCGTCAATGATGCCGCCGACAATGCTGAGGACGAAAACGAACAGAACCCAGAACCAGTACTCGCTGCGGCGGGCGCGGCCCTGGAAATTCACATAATTGGTAAGACCGCTCTTGGCGGCGTCGACGAAGCCCATTTGCTCCCCCCATGTTGAATGTCGGCGATACTCTGTTCGAGTCTGGAGCGGAATGACAACTCCCCGCGGCAATTTTTTGGGGAAAACAAGGGACTGCTGCCCTTCAAACGTGCAGATCGGGCAGGTCAACGGCCTTTGGCCCTTCAGTGGGCGGGTTTGGTGTCCCGGTTCTTGGCAGCGGCGGTCTTGACCCGGCGTGTCCGCGGTTCACACTCCCCAATAGCTCAAGTGGGGAGTCCTGTGATGCGTTATCTGATTGCTCCGGCCCTGATGGCCTGTCTGTCCGTCCCGGTTCTGGCCCAGGACCAGGCTCCACCCTCTGAAGTCCTGGCGGTTCATGATTATGTCGCCGCTGTCTCCGCTGACCGGATCGAGACCGACATTCGCACCCTGGTGGGGTTTGGCACCCGCCACACCTTGTCGGAGACGGAAAGTGATACGCGGGGAATCGGGGCAGCCCGCCGCTGGATCCATGACGAGTTCGAGCGCATTTCCGCCGAGTGCGGCGGGTGTCTCGAGGTGATGTATGTCTCCGACACGATCTCCGGTGAGCGCCGGATTCCGGAACCCACTGACGTGGTCTCCGTGATCGCCATCCAACGGGGCCGGATTGATCCGGACCGCTATGTCATGATGTCCGGCGATATCGACAGCCGCGTCACGGATCCGCTGGATGGAACCTCCGACAGTCCTGGCGCCAATGACAACGCGTCTGGCATGGCGGTCGTGCTGGAAGCCGCTCGCGTACTCAGCCAGCACGAGTTTGACGGTTCGATCATCTATGCCGGCCTGTCCGGCGAAGAGCAGGGCCTGTTCGGCGGCCAGATCGTTGCGGCTCATGCCCTGGAAGAGGGCTGGCGCATCAAGGGCGTGCTCAACAATGACATGATCGGCAATATCTCCGGCATCAATGGCGTCACCAACAACATGACGGCGCGGGTCTTCTCCGAGGGTACGCGGGACGTGGAGACACCGGAAGAGGCCCGCATCCGCCGCTTCACCGGTGGCGAAGTCGACAGCCCGTCGCGCAATCTGGCCCGCTTCGTGGACCGGACAGCCGACCAGTACATTCCCAATCTCGACGTGATGATGGTCTACCGGCTCGACCGGTTCGGGCGGGGCGGCCATCACCGGCCCTTCAATGCGGTCGGCATTCCCGGTGTTCGCATCATGGAGGCCAATGAGCATTACGACCGTCAACACCAGGACCTGCGGACCGAGGATGGCCGGGTCTACGGTGATACGATTGACGGGGTTGATTTTGACTACGCGGCTCGTCTGACCGCCCTGAACATTGCCGTGATGGCCCAGATGGCCGGCGCGCCGCCTTTCCCGGCAAATGTCACGCTGGAAGGTGCGGTCCAGCCCTCGACCACGATCAGCTGGACGGCGGCCAGCGGCGAGGCGGCCGAGAATTTGTCCGGGTATCGCGTCTATTGGCGTCTGACCGACCAGCCGCAATGGCAGTGGAGCCGGTTCGTGGGGCAGGTCGACAGCTACACGCTCGAGAATGTCGTGATCGACAATTACTATTTCGGTGTATCGGCGGTCGCCCTGGATGGATCGGAAACTCCGGTCGTCTTCCCGGGCCCGGCTGGCAGTTTCGGTGAGTAGGGCCGCGCGGGCACTGGCGGGCCTGGTTCTCTGGATCAGTATGCTGGCACCGGCTCAGGCGCAGTCTGATCC
>NZLV01000022.1 GCA_002694345.1 Maricaulis sp. | reverse complement strand
GACGCGTTGAACAGGGTGAAAGCATCCTGCGACGCGAACGGACGCGGATCCTGCGACGTGGTGTGCATGAATTCGGACACGTAGGTCGCTTCACCGCGCCAGTCGATTTCCCAGCCATTGGACAGGGGCATCGTGTAGGTCGCGGTCAGGGCGCCCACGAGTTCCGAATTGCCGCGGTCACGACCGGTCAGGTCGTTGAACAGCGCGGTCACGCCGGCATCATTGGTCCGCTCATTGCCGAGTTCGCAGAGCGCGAAGTTCGGGTCACCCGCGGACCAGACGCCAACCCCACCGAACCCGTCCGGGCACGGGGCGAACTCATAATCGCCGTAGGAGCTGTCGAACAAATAGGTGAAACCACCGGTGAAGAGCAGATTGTCGACCGGCGACCACTGGCCTTCGAACTCGATACCGGACACATCAATCGAACCGGCATTTTCAAGCGCGAAGCCATTGCCGACGAAATTGTTGGTCTGGAAGTCCTCAATGGTCTGGTTGAAATAGGCCACCGAGTAGATCATGCGGTTGTTGAAGAGCGAACCCTTCGCCCCGATCTCGAAGCTCTCGGAGATTTCTTCCTCGAACTCGAACACGCCGGTGAAGGCCGCATTGGTCGAGACGTTGAAACCGCCCGGCTTGAAGCCCGTCGCGTAGGACGCATACAGGTTCAGATCATCCGACACGTCGTAGGACAGGATGATATTGCCCGAGAAGTTCGTGTCGCTGCGCGAGGTCGGGAAATTGCCCGCATTGACCGGCGGGAAGTTCTGGAAGGCCGTGAAGCCGAGCAGCGGGTTCAGCGCCGTACCGGCAAAGGCCGCCGGAAGCGGGTTGGCCGGGTTGATCGGCGTGCCGTCCGGGTATTGCGTCAGGCCCTGGCCCAGCAGCAGAGCCGGCACCAGATAGGCGCAGGCATCGCCACCGATGACCGGGAACAGGCCCGGATCACACGTGGTCGGGGAGATCAGGCGCAGATCCTGGCCCAGGTCCACGAAGGAGAAGGCCGAAAGCGGATCAGGCTGGTCAATGGTGGTGACCATCTCCTTGCTTTCATCCGAATAACGGCCACCCAGGGTCAGGGTGAACTGGTCCGTCAGGTGGAAGTCGAGCTGACCGAAGACAGACCAGGCTTCCGTGTCGTACTGGTACTGCTCCGAGATCAGGCCGTGGCTGGTGGCCACGAAGCCTTCAGCCGGAACACTCGGCAGCGCGGAATTGCCCGAAGCGAGCGGCACGAAATTGCCGACGCCGGCAGCCGCATTCATGTTCAGGAAGATTTCCAGCAGGCTGACACCACCGGTACCGGCCGGCAGGCCGAGGCCCGCGACGATCGGTGCCACGGACGGAGCCGAAGCCGCATCGAAGAAAGTGCGGGCATCTGCGCCATACGGCGTGGTGTTCGAGAAGTTCAGGTCATTGCGGTAGTAGAAGGCACCACCCATCCAGTCCATGAAGTTGTCGCCCGTGGAGGTCACGCGGAACTCCTGGGTGAAACTGTCATACTGGTTCATGATGTTGCGGCGGCTGATCAGGTCGAGATCGGAGAAGTCCGCGTCGAAATTCTGGTCTTCGTCATAGGTCCGGAACGCCGTGATCGAGGTCAGGGTGAAGGCGTCGAAATCATGGTTGATTTCAGCCGAGATACCGCTGGTCACGAGCTGGGTGTTCAGATCACCGTCGATGGCGATGCGATCGCCGCCTTCCGGATCAGCCGGAACCGCCGTACCGCCAAGGCCGACAAGCGCGCCCAGGTCGATCGGATCATAATAGCCGAACGGAGCCGCACAGCAGTTCTCGTCGATATTGCCATAGTCGGCGATGATGCGGACTTCCGTGCTGTCGCCCGGATTCCACAGCAGCTGGCCGCGCCAGGAATGGCGGGCACGGTTATTGGCGTTGCGGCCGTCAACGATGTCGATATAGCCATCGCTCTGGTGCATCGTGCCATCAAGGCGGATCGCCATCGTGTCGCTGATCGGGCCGGTCACAGAGGCCCGGGCCAGACGCATGCCGTTATTGCCGACGGTCACTTCACCGACATAGCCGAACTCGAATTCCGGCGCCTGGGTGATGACCGAGACAACGCCGGCCGGCGTGTTGCGGCCGAACAGGGTCGACTGCGGGCCGCGGATCACTTCAACGCGCTCAACCGACAGCAGGTCGTTGATCGCGGAGCCCGAACGCGGGCGATAGACACCGTCGATGAAGACACCAACCGACGGCTCCAGGCCGGGGTTGAAGCTCGACGTACCGATGCCGCGCAGGTTGAATTCGGTATTGGTGGAGGTCGCGAACTCCGAAACGCGCAGCGAGGGGACCAGGGTCTGCAGGTCAGCCGCATCGCGGATCTGGGACTGTTCGATCTGTTCGCCGGTCACAGCGGCCACGGATACCGGCGTATCCTGCAGCGTCTGTTCCCGCTTCTGCGCCGTCACCGTAATGACGTCGACCTGTGCCATTGCACTGGAGGCCCCGATCAGGCCTGCAAGAATAGCGGTCGTGCCCAAGACGGCCGCCTTGTTGAATCGTTTCATGGATTTCTCCCCTCTAAACGCGGGCTTCTTTTTGCCAACCGTTCCGCGTTGGTATCCGATATATGAACACCGCTCGCAGACATTGTCAGCCGGTTTATCCCAATTCGGGAAAATTGCTGGCCGATTGATGCAAACAATCCTCACACAGTGGCAAAGCTGCACCGGGCCAAACCCCTCTTTTCAATACCTCTATCTCTGCTACGCTGCGCAGTGAACAGCGTTCAAAAAAGCTGTCATAGGGGAGAAAAATGAAAAAGATATTCATGGGCTTGGCTGCCCTGTTGGTCGTTTGCGTGCTGGCAGGGGCCGGTTGGTACTACCGTCCCTGGTCCGAATATTCACCCGCGGAGATTCGNGACGCGACGGCGCCGGAGCACCTGCCCGAGACCTTNCGCAACATGGCGGAGGTTTTCCCCTATCGCCCCATCCACCCCGCCGAATCGGCCCGTCCGCTCCCCCGCGACATCCAGGCTGCCGACGTCCGCTACGTCTTTGATGGCGAAGAGCATCCGATCGAGGACTGGCTGACCGCCTCGCGCTCGACCGGCCTCATGGTGCTGCACAATGGCGAGGTGGTGTACGAGAATTACCTGCTCGGCTCGACGCCGGAAACGCGCCACACCTCCTGGTCTGTCGGCAAGAGCTTCGTCGCCACGCTGATTGCCATGGCGATGGAAGACGGCCGCATCGCCAATCTCGACCAGACCGCCGAGATGTTCGCGCCGCAATATGCCGGCAGCGATTACGGCGCCACCACATTGCGGCACTTGCTGATGATGTCGGCCGGCATGGATTTCGAGGAAGACTATGACGCCCCGAATTCCGACATTCGCCGCCTCTTCCTGGGGGCCAATATCTATGGCCAGAACATTGACCGGCTCGTCGCCGAGGTGGAACGCAACCGTCCGGCCGGCGAAGACCTTCACTATGTCTCGGCCAACACCCAGGTCCTCTCGGCCGTGGTGCGCGGCCTCTGGAACGCCCCGCTCGCCGAAGTGATGCAGGCAGAAATCTGGGAACCGCTGGGCATGACCGGCGAGGCCTACTGGAACCAGAACATTCAAGGCGAGAACGGCATGGCGATCGGCTATTGCTGCCTCAACGCCACGCTGGAGGATTATGCCCGTTTCGGTCAGTTCTACCTGCAGGACGGTGTCTGGAACGGCCAGCGCCTCCTGCCGGAAGGCTGGGTGCAACAGGCGACCCGTCCCAATGCCCCCTTCCAGGAACCGGGCCCGGACGGCGTCTATGACCATCGCGGCTACGGTCTGCATTTCTGGGTGCCCGAGGGCTATGACCAGGAATACTTCATGGCCGGCGTCTACGGCCAGTATATCTGGGTGGATGAGCGCCGGAACATCGTGATCGCCCGTACCGCTGCCGATACGGACTGGGGCGGCCGGCTGGCGGAATCCATCGCGGCCATGCGCGCCCTGGCCGAACAATTCGGTGACCCCGTCGACACCCCCCAGACCGATCTCTCCAGCGAAGCCGAAGGAGGCGATGATGAGTAAGACCGATTATGATTACATCGTCTGCGGCGCCGGCTCGGCGGGTTGTACGGTGGCAGAGCGCCTGTCGCGGGATCCGTCCGCCAGCGTCCTCGTGCTCGAAGCGGGCGGATCGGACAACAGCCCGATCATCCGCACGCCCATGTTGCTGCAATACGCAGTGACCGGCGAGCAGTTCAACTGGGGATATTGGACCGAACCGCAAAAGCATCTCAACGACCGCAAGCTTCTCTGGCCGCGCGGCAAGACACTCGGCGGATCGTCCTCCATCAACGCCATGCACTACATGCGCGGGGCGCCGGAGAATTATGACGAGTGGGAAAGCGCCTATGGTGCCGAGGGCTGGAACTGGAAGTCCGCCCTGCCCGCCTTCAAGGAAGTCCAGCACCAGACCCGCGGCGAAAGCGAGCTGCACGGAACGGGTGGCCCGCTCTGGGTGCAGGATATCGAGCAGCTCAACCCGCTGACCGAGGACTTTTTCAAGGCCGCGGACCAGCTGCAATACAAACGCAATAGCGACTTCAACGGCCCCCAGCAGGAAGGCTTTGGCCCCTACCAGGTCACGCAGCGCGGTCACAAGCGCTGCTCGGCCGCGGATGCCTTCCTCCGCCCGGCCCTGGAGCGCGAGAACTGCGCCGTGCAGACCGGCGCCATGGTCCGCCGGGTCATCATCGAGAACGGCCGCGCCACCGGCGTGGAAGTGGAGATCGAGGGCGAGATCCGCACCCTGAATGCCCGCAAGGAAGTCATCCTGTCGGGCGGGGCGATCAACTCGCCGCAGACCCTGCTCCTGTCCGGTGTCGGACCGGCCAATGAGCTGCGCGAAGCCGGTGTCTCCGTCGAGCATGACCTGCCCGGCGTCGGCAAGAACCTCCAGGACCATCTCGATGTCACCGCCCAGGTCTGGACGAAGTCGGCGACCTCGATCGGCAATTCCCTGCGCTCACTGCCCCAGCACATGTACATGGTGGCGCGCTGGGCGCTGAAGGGCGATGGTCCCTTCACCCACAACCCGGTGCAGGGCGGCGCTTTCATCAAGTCCGGTCATGTCGAGAATGACCTGCCCGACCTGCAGCTGGTCTTCATCCCGGCCATCTCCAATGCCCATGGCATGGAAAAGGCGCGCGGCCATGGCATCACGCTCCATGTCTGCCAGCTCTATCCGAAAAGCCGCGGCGAGATCACGCTGAAGAGCACGGATCCCAATGATCATCCGGCGATCCAGCCGAATTATCTCGAGGATGACTATGATCTCGATGTTTTGACCGACGGTCTGGCCAAGGTCCGTGATATCCTCAACGCACCGGCCTTTGATCATGACCGCAAGGAAGAACGCTTCCCGGGCGCCCATATCACCACCATGGCCGGTCTGCGGGACGATGTCCGGTCCCGGGCGGAAACGCTCTACCACCCGACCTCGACCTGCGCGATGGGCTCGGGCGAGCTGTCGGTGGTGGACAGCCGCTGCCGGGTGAAGGGGATTGAGGGCCTGCGGGTTGTCGACGCCTCGGTGATGCCGCGCCTCATTGGCGGCAACACGAATGCCCCGACCATCATGATCGCCACGCGGGCTGCCGCGATGATCGCTGAAGACAATGCTTAGGGAGACGGATGATGAGTGAAGCCGAAGCCAAGCAGATCGAACGCATGAAACAGGTGCTGGAGGCGCAGACGTCTGCCTTCAAGGCCGAACGCCACCGCCCCATCGACAAGCGCAAGGCGGATCTGGACCGGGTGGCCCAGCTGTGCCGCGACAATGCCGATGCCATCGCCGAGGCGATCAGCCGGGATTTCGGCAATCGCGCCCGCGAGGAAAGCATCATCGCGGAAATCGCCTTCGTCATTCAGGACGTGGCCCACACCAAGAAACATCTCGCCAAATGGATGAAAACGCGCCGGGTCGGCGTGCCGATGACACTGATGCCGGGCAAGGCGGAGATCCGCCGCGAGCCCAAGGGCGTGGTCGGCATCGTGGCGCCCTGGAATTATCCCTTCCAGCTGGCCATTGCGCCGCTGGTCGCAGCCCTGGGCGCCGGCTGCCGGGCGATCATCAAACCGTCCGAATACACGCCGGCCACGGCCGAGCTGATGAAGTCCCTGCTGGCCTCGGCCTTCGAGGAAGACCATGTCGCCGTGATCACCGGCGGCCCGGCCGTGGGTGAGGCCTTCACCGGCCTAAAGTTCGACCA
This sequence comes from Maricaulis sp., assembly GCA_002694345.1. Classification (GTDB taxonomy): domain Bacteria; phylum Pseudomonadota; class Alphaproteobacteria; order Caulobacterales; family Maricaulaceae; genus Maricaulis. The sequence continues at coordinate 1,040 of NZLV01000022.1, read as the reverse complement.
TCTCTTCTATACCGGCTCCACCCAGGTGGGCCGTCTGGTCGCCAAGGCCGCGGCGGAGAATCTGGTCCCGGTCACGCTGGAACTGGGCGGCAAGTCCCCCGCCATCGTGACGCCGGACTATCCGCGCGACAGCGCTGCCAAATCCATCGCCTGGGGCAAGTTCTTCAATGCCGGCCAGACCTGCGTCGCCCCGGACTATGTGATGACGCCGAAAGGCTCGGAAACCGCGATGGGCGAAGCGATCGTCTCCGCCGTCCAGCATCAATTCCCCGATGCCTCCACCGATGACGCCTATACCGCCATCGTCTCGGATCGGCATTATGAGCGCCTCAACGGCATGATCGAAGAAGCCCGCAAGGGCGGGGCCACCGTGCTGCAGCCGGAGCATGATGCCCAGGCCGCCCAGGCCGCCCGCAAGATCCCGCCGACCGTGCTGATCAATCCGCCGGCCGATGCCCAGGTGATGAGCGAGGAAATCTTCGGCCCGATCCTGCCGGTGATCGGCTATTCGGAGCTGGATTCCGCCATCGACTACGTCACCGACCGCGACCACCCGCTGGCGCTCTATGTCTATTCCAAAGACAAGGTCCAGGCCCAGCGTGTGCTGGATGCCACCCAATCGGGCGGTGCCGGGGTGAATATCAATCTCCTCCACCTCTCCGTCCCCGACCTGCCCTTCGGCGGTGTCGGCGCATCCGGTCAGGGCGCCTATCACGGCAAGGACGGGTTCGACACCTTCACCCATGCCCGCTCGGTCTTCTCCACCGGCAAGTGGCACCCGTCCCGCCTGCTGGCACCCCCCTATGGCAAGCTGTTCGAGCGGATCGCGAAGAAGCAGCTGAGCTAGGCTGGAACAAGGCCCGGAGAATGCCTGTTCTCCGGGCTCTACCCCCCTTCTCCCAAGGGAGAGGGCGTGCCGACCCGGCCAAACTTATCCCCACCCCGAAAACCTGTGAGAGACTCTTCCTCGACTTCCGGGAAGAGAGGCGCGAGCTCAGTCCCTTGTGCCCGGAGGTGTGCGGAGCCTGTCCGCGCGAGGG
>NZLV01000021.1 GCA_002694345.1 Maricaulis sp. | reverse complement strand
CGTGACCGATGTGCTCGTCTCGACCCGTGGCATGGAAATCATGGAACGGCCGCGCATCCAGACCCGCCACACCCATGGCACAGGCTGCACCCTGGCGTCTGCCATTGCGGCGCGACTGGCCATGGGCGAGTCCCTGCCGGATGCGGTCCGCACGGCGGGTGACTATCTGCACGAGGCCATCAATCGCGCGCCCGGCTTTGGCGAGGGCCATGGCCCGGTCGACCATATGTGGGTACTGCGGCCCTAGGGGGCCGGTTCTTCCGCCCGTTTGCGCGCCAGCCAGACACCCAGCAGGATCACGGCCAGGGCGGCGACGGCGTTCCAGCCGATCGTCTCGCCGATCAGCAGGCCGGTCAGCATGGCCGCGATCGGCGTGAGATAGTTCGCGATGGCCAGGAAATTGGGTCCCGCCGATCCGGCCACCTGCATCAGGACAACGGAAGCCAGGGCGGTCGGTCCCAGGGCCAGCCAGGCAACCGACAGCCAGGCGAATCCGTCGACCTGCGCGGCATGCTGCGCCAGTTCCCAACTGCCAAAGGGCAACGCGAACACGGTCGCGCAGATCAGCATGCCGGCGCTGGAGACCGAGGGCGATGTTTTGGGGATCAGGCGGGCCAGGACCGCATTGATCCCGTAACACACTGCCGCGCCGACAACGGCCAGCTGCGCCCAGGCATCCGGTCCGCCCAGATGGGACAGGGCCGCAGGGCCCAGCAGCAAAACCACCCCGGCAAAACCGACCACGATGCCCACCAGGCGCCGCGGGATGAGTTTCTCACCCGGCACGAAGGCATGGGCCATGGCGACCGTGGCCAGCGGCATGGTCGCCACCAGAATGCCGGCCAGGGCACTGTCGATATGCTGTTGCCCCCAGCTCACCAGGAAGAAGGGCAGGGTATTCCCGAAAAAGCCCAGCCCGGCGAACCACAGCCACCGCTTGTCCCGCAGGCCCGGAAGCGTATGCCCCCGCCAGCGGGCCCACAGCGTCAGCAAGCCTGCGGCCGCGCCGATCCGCACCAGGATCAGGGCGGCAGGCGGCAGGGTCACGACCGAATGCTTGATGAAGGCAAAGGCCGACCCCCAAAGCACGGTGAGGAGGATCAGGGCGGCCCAGTCGCGCAGGGTGGGATGGTGGGGAGCTGACATTACAGGCAGGCTTTCAACCCGTCACAGAAGGCCGCGATATCCTCGGCATCATTGTAGAGATACGGGGTGACACGCAATTTGTCGCCTCTCTGGGACACGTGGATCTGGCGAGCCGCCAGCTGGGTGACGAGATCGGCCGGGCTGCCGGAGGGCAGGGTGAGGGCGAGATAGTGCGGCGCCCGGTCCGGCGTGTCGTCCGTCAGGCCCAGCGGCGCCGTCGCGGCGGCAATCTCGGCGGTACGGGCTGCCAGCGTTTCGCTCAGTTCGGTTACGCCCCAATCCAGTATCTGGCCAAGGGCGGCAGATGCTGCCGGAACCAGTTGGAAGGCTGAGCGCTCCCCCATGTCGAAACGCCGGGCCCCGGGGGCGTAGTCGTCCGAATAATCCACCAGGCGCGCGAAATCCTCGGCCCGGTCCCGCACGATCCAGTTTTCTTCCAGCGCCTCGCCCTCCTGCTGGTGCGGCGCCACATACAGATAGGCCATCGAATAGGGCCCCAGCAGCCATTTATAGCCGGCTGCGACCGCGAAGTCGGGTTGGATGGCGGGCAGATCGAAGGGCAGGGCACCCAGCGACTGGGTGAGGTCCAGGACCAGGGCCGCGCCCTGCCGGCGGGCCGCGTCGCTGATCACGGGCAGGTCCAGTTGGCCGCCATCGGCCCAGTGGACCTGCGGGCAGGCCACAATGGAGGTGGCCGGGCTGATCGCCGCCAGCAGCGCATCGGTCCAGGACTGGTTGCCGGATCGCTTCACCGTGCGGACGCGGCAGTGATGGGCCTCGGCCAGCGCCCGCCAGACATAGACATGCGAGGGGAATTGTCCGTCGAGGACGAGNATNTCGGTGCGCTTCTGCGGNGCCAGGTTCCGCGCNGCCGTAGCCAGGCCGTAGGAGGCTGCCGGCACCAGTGCNATATCATCGCGTGTGCTGCCGAACAGGTCGGCCGCCTGACCCCGCAGCGTGTCCGGCTTGTCGAAGAAATCCTGTTGGACATCGTACAGCCAGGGCTGGCTCTTGGTCCGGTAACTCTGCTGTCCCGCCTCTGTCGCCGCCTTCGGCATCGGGCCCATATAGGCCGCATTCAGGTAGACCCGGTCTCTGGGCAGGTCAAAAAGGGCGCGTTGGCAGGGGATCATGACCCAGCCTCTTGCCCCGGCGCACGGAGGGCGTCAACGTGCAAACCGCTGTACCGACTTGCGCCGCGCCCCTGCTGGAGACTTGATGTGGACGACACGATGACCGCCCCCGCCCAGACGAATAATCCCAAACCCGTCCTGCGCCCGGCGGATCCGCGTTTTTCCTGCGGACCGGTGAAGAAATATCCGGGCTGGTCCTGGGAGGCGCTGGCTGATGCGCCCCTGTCGCGCACCCATCGCGCCGGTCCGGGCCTGGCCCGCATCAAGGAAGCCATTGAACGCACCCACGCCCTGCTTGGTCTGCCGGAGGGCTATCACGTGGCGGTCATGCCGGGTTCCGATACCGGCGCCATGGAAGCGGCGATGTGGTCCCTGCTGGGCCAGCGCGGCGTCGATGTCTTTGCCTGGGACGTGTTCGGCAATCGCTGGGCGACCGATGCGCGCGAGGAATTGCCGCTGCAGGATCTGCGCATCTTCCAGACCCCGGCCGGACAGCTGCCGGACCTTTCGGAATATGATGGTAAGCGCGACGCGGTCTTCACGCTTAACGGCACGGCGGCCGGCGTGTGCATTCCCGATTATGACTGGATCGATGCCGACCGTGAGGGGCTGACCCTGTGCGATGCGACGTCCGGTGCCTTCGCCGTGGACATCGACTGGTCCAAGATCGATGTGCTGACCTTTTCCTGGCAGAAATGCATGGGCGGTGAAGCCCAGCACGGCATGCTGGTGATGGGGCCGCGCGCGATCGAACGCCTCAACAGCTTCAAGCCGGACTGGCCGATCCCGGCCATTCTCCAGCTGCACAAGGGCGGTAAGGCCAATATGACGATCTATGAGGGCTCCACGCTCAACACGCCGTCCCTGATGGCGGTGGAGGACTATGTCGCCTCGCTGAAATGGGCGAGCCGGGTCGGTGGTCTGGACGCCCTCATCCAGCGGCGCGAGGCGAATTTCGCGGCGCTCGATGCCTGGGCCAAGACCTGCGATTGGGCAGACTATCTGTGTGAGGACGAGGCCATCCGCTCGCCGCTCTCCGTGGCCTTCAAATTCACCGAACCGGCCGTTCTCGCCATGGACACCGAACAGCAATGGGCGCTGACCAAGAAGCTCTGCACCCTGCTGGAGCGCGAGAATGCGGCGCTCGACGTGAACATGCACCGCTCATCCGTGCCGGGCCTGCGAATCTGGTGTGGCCCCACGATCGAGGCCGATGACATCGCCGCGCTGGGGCCTTGGCTGGACTGGGCCTATCGCGAAGCGCTGGACGCCATGTGATCAAAGCGCTATCGCTCGTACCGGATCAGCACTGACCGCCATCGCGGCGGATAGAGGGGAAATGCTCATGCTTCGCACCGGTTTGGCCGTTCTGGCTGTCTCTTGTCTGTCGGCCACCGCCATGGCGGATGATGATCGCGGCCTTGAATTCCGCCTGGGCGTGACGGCGCATGACCTGTCCGACCATGTCGAGGACGGTCCGAATGTGACGGTCGACCTCCTGTTCGCCTCGCCGGACTTCCTCGATGTCATCTGGTCGCCGCGCCCCTATCTCTACGGCTCCTTCAACACCAACAGCCTGACCAATTTCGGTGCGGCCGGCCTGGCCTGGAATATCGAGCTGTCCGATCGCTGGAACCTCGAGATCCGCGAAGGCCTCTCCTATAATGACGGCGTCGTCGACATCGATGAAAATGCCCCTCCGGGAGACCCGACCCGGATCCGTCTGGCGACCACGCGGGCGCTGATGGGCAATGAGATCCTGTTCCACACCGCGCTGGGCCTGGACTATGACCTGACCGACACCTGGTCGATCGGTGCCTATTACGAGCACATCTCCCACGGCCAGATCCTGGCCTCGGGCCGCAACCAGGCCCTGGACAATGCCGGCATCCGCATCGGGTATCGCTGGGGCCGGTAGGGCTTCCGGCATCTCGCATGCCTGCAAAGGCCCCGCAGATATCTGTGGGGCCTTTTGCTGTTTTACTGACCCGTCCGGGCCGCTTCGGCTTCTTCCGCGCGCGGGTCGTCTTCCTCGCGGACATAGATGCCGGTGAAGACGTTTTGCCAATGGCCCTCAGCGTCTTTCTGCTCGAACTCCTGGCTGACTGTGCCGTCCTCGCGCAAGGTCCAGATGCCGCGCAGTTCGGCACGGGTATTGGTTTGAATTGTGTAGGAGTCTCCGGTCAGCACCATGGCGCCGTCCTCATTGAGCCCGCCGGTATAGTCGATGAACCAGCCATTGCTCATCCAGACCTGGCGCCAGGCGCCGATCAGCGGGTCATACATGTTCATGCTGTCCCCGCCGGCGCCCGCCGTATTGACCCAATGTTCGGTGATCAGGCAGCCGCCATGGATGCGCGAGACCGTGTTGTGCCCGACATAGGGGCCAAAACCTTCTTCGTTTCCCGGCGCATAGACATTCCATTCGCCGACCCAGAAGTCGAAATCATCATGGATGTCGCTGGTGCAGGCCGGTGCCGGGGCTTGGGCCAAGGCTGAACTTCCCATGAGGCTCAGGAATGCCGCGCTGGCGGCCAGAGTGAATGTTTTCATCATCTTTCCTTCCGATCACGCATCGGTCTTGCGTGACGCTGGCATGGCGGGGCCGGGGGGGGCAAGGCAGGGTCGAAAGCTTCACCGCAGGGATCGCCACGCTCGTCGCAGCACGTGTACACGGGGCTCTGATGCCGGCATCATCCAAAACGGGGCGCTGACGCATCCAGTGTTCAGTTGCGAAGGATGCGAAACTTGATGAATTACCGACGCAGGGAGCTGGCCCGTCATGCCGGGGTCCATGTCCGGCTGACCGGCTATGGTGCTGCCAGCGACATGTCCGAGCACAGCCATGACTATCACCAGATTTCCTTCCTGCTGGCCGGTGCGATCCGGGAGCGGCATGCGGGCCGTGAAATCGAAACCGATCTGCCCAGCCTGTGTGTGAAGCCGGCCGGCTTTGATCATGCCAATGATTACGGGCGCGATGGTGCGGTGATCCTGGCCCTCAACATCGATCCGGACAGCGAGCTGGCTGCGGGGATTGGCGAGACCTGGCGCTGGCAGGCCCACCGTCCCGACCGGGCGGTCCATGCCTTGATCGACCTGCTCGATGACCCCGATGGCGATGCCCGGGAGGCCGTGACCGATCTGCTGGCGCTCAACGAAATCCCCGGCAAGAGCGGCCCGGTGCCGGACTGGCTGGTGCAGTTGCGGGCCCGTTTGCAGGACCCGGAGGATGCGGTGGAGTTCGCCGAGATGGCGTCAGAGCTGGGCGTCCACAGGGTCCAGGCGTCGCGCGCCTTCGTCCAGCATTTCGCAATCCCGCCCAGCCTGTACCGGGCGCGCTGCCGTCTGGGCCGGGCCCTGGGACTGTTGCGTCAATCGCGCCAGCTGGCCTGGGTCGCAGCCGAGGCCGGCTTTGCCGACCAGGCGCATCTGTGCCGCACCATGAAGCGGCATACCGGCCAGTCCCCGAGTACGCTGCGGCGCCTCTTGCAGGCTGCCTGAGCCCTGCATCGGCGTTACATCCGTTCAAGCCGCCGCCCGGTGCCGCCCCTATGGTGCGTGTCTGAGGTCACAATCCGGAGTTCATCATGCGCGTTTCTTCCTGTCTTGCAGTTCTGGTTCTGGCCTGTTCCGGTCCGGCGGCGCTGGCCGAAACCCCTGAAGGGGCGGTCCGGTCCCTGAATGACTGGCTGGACCGGTTTGACGGGATTGATCCGGGCTATGGCGTGGTCGTGGTGACCGCCGATGACATCCTGCTCAACCGCACTGATGGCATCCGGCATACCCAGACCGGAGCGCCCTTCACGTCGGATACGCCGATCTATATCGCTTCCCAGACCAAGGCCTATAAGATCGGAAGAGCG